>NZ_JALN02000002.1:300000-444037 GCF_000559085.1 Mycolicibacterium aromaticivorans JS19b1 = JCM 16368
TACTTCGTCGTCGGTGCTTGGCGCCGCTCACTCGCTTCGGGGCGTGGCCCTGCCCGGTTTCGGTGCGGCAGCCATCCAGAGTGCAACGTCGATTCGGCGCAGCAGTCCGACGTGCGCGGGAGCGTTTCGGCATGCGCGCTCGATGACGCTGCGCCGCTGGTCGTCTTTGAGCTGGTCATGCATGGACACCCAGAACAGTTCATCGCGTGGAGCCAGCATCCGATCGACCCGCTCGTCGAAGATGGGGATCAGTCGAGGTCGTTTGGCAGCCATGAGCTTGCCAGCGGTCACACCACCAACCTGAGGCAGCTGTTTGAGGGCGGCGTGCAGATCATCGGCCGCGCTTCCCACGCTGACATCCAACCGGCCCACCGACCACAAATCCATCTCACGTGGGATAGCGCGAAGTAGGGCGTTGAAACGCTCGGTGTCGGTGATCAGCAACCTGGCCGCCGCCTCCGGGGGCACCTCCACACTGAGCGCCTCGACGGCCACAATGTCGCTGGCCTCAAACCGATTCGGATCGCCGATCGCAGCGAAGTGATCGAACCAGCGCCCGGTGAACATATCGCCCGGCTCGGCGTCGAAATAGCGCCGAAGATCGCGATCGACTTGCTCAGAGTTCTCGTCGAACCACTGCGTCAGATCAATTTTGAAGCTGGACATCTGCAACCTCCGGGCTCGGTGTGTTCGCCATACGACCCGCAACCCTGGGCCGCGCGCCGGCACCCGCAAGGTCGCGGCCACTGGGCCAATCCGAAGTCTAGTGATGCGGTACGACTAGCTGCGCGAATTTGTTGCCCGTCCGCTCCGTAAACTCACGTCGGTGGCAGGCACAGCATCGGAAGGCACCAGACAGGACATCGACGGCCGCTACCTGGCACCTCCACCGGAGCCAGGTAGCTCAGTCGTCACGGCCTGGGCCGATGATTACATCCACTTCGAGAACGAGCCTGAGTGGCAAAAGCGTCTGCGCAAAACTATTACGGCTCGATGCGCGGAGCTACACCCGTCTTCCCACGAAGTCCTACACGCCGCCTTCTACGGTTACAAACCACCGCGCATGGATATCGAGAACCTCGTACTGTGCAACCTCCACTACTCGTTCAAACAGCCTGGCCGCCACGGGATTCGCTTCGAACACGGACTCAAGACACCTGCAGCACCTAACGGGGAGGCGTACCGAGTCGGTTACCGCTACGCGCTCGTACCCCACGAAGGCGGCTACATCGACTGGCAGCAGGGCCGCACGGTGGCGTCGTTCGATTGGACCGACCTCGGCGAGTTCCGCCGCGAGAAAGTCCCGGCTCAGGTCTGGCTAGCGCTCGCGCGCCGTCGCGGCGGGCAGCCCGAACCAACTCTCGTAGCGGGAACGCCTTTCGCCGTCAACATGAAAATCCGACCACCGCGCGCAAACTCACCCGGCCCGAATGCCGAACTGGTTAAGGGAATCATCGACGGTGTCGTCAGCGCATTCCAAGCCCACACCGACCATTCGACATCGGGCGAAGTCGCGGCACGGCTCGCGAAAGTCCTCCCCGCCGCTCCCAAGGAGATCGAGACCCTCCTGCTCGAACGCAGATGGTCCGTGCTGGGTGCCGTGCCCCGACTGGTCTTTCTACGGGGTCCCGCGGTGCAGTGGAATCCCGCCGACGACTGGTGTTCCGCTGGTGAGCTCCTCACTGCTACACCTGAACCGACCGGCACAGGCTGGGCGATCAGCGGACAGATCGTCGAACTGTCACGCCGATCACGCTGACGCACAATAAATTCCGACACCCGGTCATGGCCCGTGAAATGCCCTGACCGCCGCTGACCAGGCCGCGGTCACACGGCACCAAAAGGGTCGCGCCTCGGGGCGGGGTGTGGGCCTGGCTTTGAGCTGGTCGACCTCTGCTGCGGTTGCAGCTTCAAGCGGCATCACCAGAAAGAGTGCGCTGGCCCGGAGTAGCAGCACCGCCACAACGGAATCCATCTGGCGGGTGAAACCGTGAGCGAGGTCGTTGCGATGGTTCTGCCCTTCGCCCAGCAGCAGAGTTTGCAGATACCGTATCCAGTCGTTGTCGAAGCCCTCGTCGCTAAGGCGCGGCAAGATGGAACCCAATTGGGCATATTGCCCTTTTGTCTTCCCCACTTCGACCCGATAGATAGGTTCGTTGAGCGTGAGAAGGAGTGTTCTCACTCCTGCCTCGATGTACGGAGTTACGAAGTGCGAAACGACGAGGTACTCGCCGCGCCAAAATAGCAACAGCGCCTTCGCCAGGATCGTCGCGTTCGCCATATGGCATCGGTATTCGTCGACCAAGAACGCAGCGAGCTCCTCTTCGCCTGTGCCACCGGCGAGTTCGCCGATAGAGTTGAGGGCCGCCAACAGCAGAGAACCCGCCATGACTGCTTGTCTGTATTCAATCTCGCGGATCTTGTCATCCAACGCGCTGTCCTGCGACCCGGTGCGCTCGGGCATGCCATGGATGCCGACTCGGCGACGTGGAATCAACTGTGACAAAAGCGAACTCGCGAGGGTTTGGCGGGCCAGGGCCTCGTTACGGTCGTATTGCCCGGAGGGTGCGTCGTTTGATGACAGCCAATGTTTCAGTCCCCGTTTCCAATCGCCGTGATAGGTGAACTGTCCGACGTATGCGAGGACGTCTTGGGGTCGATACTGCAGCTCGGACGTAAATACCTTCCATTCGATGGACTCGGTGTCTACCTGTTGGAGTTCGACCGTTGCTGCCTCGCTAAGGTCCGTGTAGCCAAGGTCTTTCGCCAGGCTGGCAGCCTCTTCCAGCCTGAACAGTCTGAGCGCGGGATCAGTTTCGGCGCGGGCTCGGTCCAAGCGAACCTCGGCTCGTATGCGTTGCACTTGCAATTTGCGTTGATCGCTCACGGCACCGGAGGCAGTGAAAATGCGTGCGATGTAGTCGATATGGTCTGATGTTCCGTAAGCAGCCAGGGCTGCTTCGAGCAGGGTACGTACGTCGTTTTGAGATCCGGGTGACTCAGCTTCACTGGGTGCGGTCTCCACCAAGGCCGCGACCATCGGTAGTGTGGCGCCTGGCCTGTTGTGGACAGTGCTGCTCAGGTCGGGGGCCGCCAGGTCTTCGAGTACCTGCCGGAGACGGGGCGTCTCGGTGGATTGCTTGGTCTGCCGACACAGCGTCAGGGCGCGCAACGCGCTGTAGGTTCGTGTAGTCTCATCCACCGAGTTATCCTGCGCTGCATCCAGATACAAAGTAATTGCCTCACGCGCGTGCGCGCCCACATTTCCATCTCGCCGGAGGTAGAGCAGATCGTGCAGGAGGCTTTTCGCAAGCGCGTGAGTCACGTTGTCAGACAATGCTCTCCACAGCTTCACCTGATCCTCTGGCGCGCGTGCGATCGGCGGTGGATAGCTCGGCAATTCATCGGGAGCATCAGATGCGCCGAACACTGACACTGTCACTGCAGTTGGGTCATCGGCGTTGATGTCCAGCCCGTGGTGAAAAGTCGTCGTCACCACCGCCTCCAGTGCCGGCGATGGCCCGGCGTCAAGCCTCTGGAGCGCGGCGCTGACGGCGCTCATCGAAATTCCCTAGTGGTGCTCTCCGAAATTCCCCACTTGTGAGCGACCATCACTGTAGTGGTTGTCGTGTTCCGGTGGTCGTTCGGCGGAGTTTCTCGGCTCGGGCGTTGTGGTCTCGTAGGCGGTAGGAGTCACCGTCGAGGTTGAGCACGACCGAGCGGTGCAGGAGGCGGTCGAGCATGGCGGCGGCGACGGTGTTGTCACCGAGGACTTCGCCCCATGAAACTGGAGCTGGCACATGTTCGTTGTGGCTGATTTCTCCTGCTAGCTGGGCTTTCGGCTGTTCTGCGTGTCTTAGCGATCGTCAAGGCGTGATCGCGATATGTTAGGTGTTGCCTTAACTGGTTAGGCGGGAAGAAGGTGTGCGGGGAGTGGAGGGTCTGCGGCTGATTCCCGGTGGCGCCGCACCGGTCGAGGCTGTTGCCGCCGATCCTGTTGTGTTTCAACGTGAATGCGTCGATGCATTCGTGGCGTCCTGGCATGCCCGAGGATTCAGCCCGGTGACGATCGACAACGATATCGGGCTGTTGGAGCGGACCTTGACGGCGCTGGGGTGTCCGGCGTGGGAGGTCACCAGCGAGGACATCGATCGGGTGGTCGGTGAGCTGGCGATGGCGGGGCGGGCGGCGTCGACGCGGCGGGAGTACGTGCAGATCTTCAAGGGGTTCCATCGGTTCCTGCAGACCCGCAAGGCTGCCGAGATCGAGGCCGCGTTCGGGGCGCGGCTGGTGTGCCCGGTGGATGAGTTCAACGCGTCCCGGCACGTGGGCGACGACTCGCCGGCAGTCGCGGCGCCGCCGACCCCGGAGCGGGTGAGCGCATTCTTCGAGTTCCTGAAGACTCGGATTGCCACCGCCCGCAAGTACGGGCCGGCCGCGCGGGACTATGCGATGTTTCGGACCCTGTATCACGCTGGGCTGCGGTCGGAAGAGTCAGCGCTGCTGGAGATTCCGGACGTGCATTTCGATCGTGGACCGTTCGGCAAGTTGCACGTGCGGTTCGGCAAGGCCGCCCACATGTCCGGTCCCCGGCCGCGGTGGGTGCCGATGCTGGACGGTCTGGATATGTTGTTGCAGTGGTTCCTGGCCGACGTGCGGCCGAAGTTCCCGAACTCGCCGGTGCTGTTCGCCGACGAGTCCGGTGGCGCACTGCATCGGGGCACGATCCGCAACCGCCTGCGGTATCTGATGGAGCTGGAGGGGCGACCGGCGACCGAGCGATTCAGCCCGCACGCGCTGCGCCGGGCCTGCGCCACCCACAACTACGAGCGTGGTGTGGATCTGGTTGCGATTCAACAGCTTTTGGGGCACTGGACGGTGAGCTCGACCATGCGGTACGTGCGGCCGTCGGCGACGTTCATCGAGGACGCCTACCGACGCGCGGTCACCTCGACGCTGGCCGAGCTGAGCGGAGAGGATGGGACGGCATGAGGATTCGTTGGCGGCTGCGGATGGCCGCGGCCCAGCGCGAGGTATGGACCGGCACCGAACTGCGGCGGCTTTTGTCCGAGCGCGCGGGTCTGGAGTTGTCGGCGGCGTCGGTGTCAGCGCTGTTCACCAAGGAGCCAAGCCAGATCAAGGTCTCGACGCTGATCGCCTTGTGCACCGCGCTTGACTGCACCCCGGATGACCTGTTCGAGATCGACACCACCCCAGTCGAACAGCCTGCCGCACGACCGCGCCCGGTCGCCTCGCAGCCCAAGACCGCCACCGCGCGGGGCCGATCAATGCCGCCAATGTAGGCCCACCCAACGTTTCGGAACGGGGTGCGGCTGGTGGGGAAACGACAACGAGACTGCGTTGACTGCGGCGCACCGGTGGGATACATCGGCCGCGAGCACTGCTGCCACTGCACCCGCCGGTTGCGGGCGCAGGCCGCCAAGGCACGATGCCCGGGCTGCGGCTGGGACCGGATCGTGCTGCCGGAGACAGACCGGTGCATGCTGTGCTCACGCCGCTGCCGCGAATGCGGCGGTCCGATCAAATTCCGCGGTGAAACGGTATGCCGGCCATGTCAGAAGCGGGCCACGCTCGCCGCCGCGAAATCGACATGCCCGCGCTGCGCAAAGCCCGGCTATCTGCGCGAGTCGACGGGGTGGTGCGGCCCGTGCTCGCGGCCCCGCCCACCAAAGTATCCGCCCCGCATCTGTGTGTCCTGCGGTGAGCTGCGCCGCCACGCCGCGCACGGCATGTGCGGGCGATGTTGGCAGCGCCACCCGGACCGGCCGTTCGTGCGCGGTGAGACCCTGGCCGCTGCGCTCACTGAACCACCAGGCTGGCTCGGCGATTTCGTCGCGTATCTGGCCGCCCGTCACTGCCCCGCTCGCGCTTGCAGGATGATCGCCACGCTGGCTCGACTCCTCGAAGACGAACACCCCAACCACCCGCAGAGCGTGCTCGAGCGGTCCCGCCGACCTGGCCGGTCGATGGGATCACTGGCTCGCGCTCTGGAAGCGTTCTTCACCGAGCACGGCCTGGCGATGGCCACCGACCAGGACCAGCGGCTGGCCGCCGGACGACGGCAGAAACGGATCGACGCCACACCGGGTCCGATGCGCGTCGCTGTCGCGGCCTTCGCCGAATCCATGCTGCACAACCGCGACCGGGCCCGGCGTGCAGGCACCCGCCCCCGCTCCGACCGCACCATCGAGTCAGCGTTGACGATAGTGCGAGACCTGGCTCACTTCCTCGAAGCGCAACGGGGCAAGCAGGATTGGGCACTCGTGGACGTCACGGATATCGAGGCGTTCCTCGCCGAGTTGCCCAACACCCGAGCGCGACGTCTGACCGTGTTGGGCCAGTTCTTCCGGTTCGCACGCAATCGTCGCGTGGTGCTCGTGGACCCGACACACGGCATGTCAGCCAAGCGGCACAGGGGATTTCGTGGCCGCACACTCACCATCACGCAACAGCGCGACCTATTTCGCCGCTGGAGCGCCGACCCCGCTGCGCATCCGCACGAAGCCCTCTTCGGGCTCCTCGCCATATTGCACGGTGTCTCCAGCCGTGAGCTGCGCCTGCTGCAGGTCGACCACATCGACACCAGTGACCGCTCGATCCGCCTCGGCACGCGCCCCCACCCGGTGCCGCTGGACCCGGTCAGCTGGAACGCGCTGCAACGCAGCCTCGATCACCGCGACACCCAGCGCACCAACAACCCGCACGTGATCGTCACGCGCGGTACCAAAGCCGACCGGCGACCGGCGTCGGAGGCCTACATGAGTCATCTGCTCGATCCCTGCGGCCTGCCACCCAAGATGCTGCGCAGTACCCGGCTGGCCGATCTGGTCAATACGATCGACCCGAAACTCGTCGCGGCAGCCTTCGGGATGAGACCCGAAGGAGCGATGATCTATCTCGCCGATCACCTCGACGAGGGCCGACTGCCCGACCACCTCGCCCAACCCTGATACCTGCAAACATGTCACGTTTCAACGCCACTTCCGCACAGGTTCGCGCGAACAAGTGCGCTTTTCCAACGCCGCGGTTGGTGGTCATCACGATCGATGTCTTCATATACCGTTGGGAGACAACCTGAAACAACGCTGCCGCTGCTTCGCCGGGGAGCGGCAGGTAGCCCAGTTCGTCGATCACCAGCAGCGTTGGGCCGGCGTAGAACCGCATCGTGGTGGCCCACCGCCCTTCGATCGCCGCACGATGGCACCGGGCGGCGAGGTCAGCGGCGGTGGTGAAGTACGTCCGATACCCGGCATGGGCTGCTGCCCTGGCCAACCCGACCGAGAGATGCGTCTTGCCGACCCCGGGCGGGCCGATGAGCAGGACGTTGGTCGCGGTCTCGAGGTAGCGGCAGGTGGCCAGCTCTTCGATCACCTTGCGATCAACCCCGGCGGCGGCGTCGTAGTCGAAGTCCTCCAGCGAGGCCGGGGTGGGCAGGCACGCGAACCGCAACCGACCGGCCAATCGGCGGGCTTCGGTGGCCTCGACTTCGATGGAGAGCAGTCGGTCCAGGGCGGCGGTCATCGACAGGTCCTCGGCGGAGGCTTGGTCCAGGACCGTCGGCAACGCCTCGGCCGCATCGTGGAGCCTGAGCACGGCCAGATGCCCGCGTAGACGTTGGTAGAGGCTGGCTGCTTCGGCGGTGTTCGGGGTGGGCAGACGGTCGGTGGATCCGCTGGTTGTGGGGTTGGTCATGACAGGGTGTTCCTTCCGCGGGCGGCGCGTTCGTAGACCGACAGGTCATAGAGCACTGCAGTGGCATCGGATTGTGTTGTGGTGGAGTGAGTCTCACTAGTCGAGCTGTTGGCAGTGGTCGGGCCGCGTAGTGCGGCGGCCGCAGCGAGGGCTTCGGGTCCGGGTGGGATGCGTTCCTTGCGGCGGTGTGGTCGCCCGGTGTTCGCACCCGCCATCGCGGCCTGCTCGAGTGCATAGACGTGACCGTGATCGCGGACCATCGCCCCGGTCCCGTCAGGGGCGAGGCGGTGCCGGGCGATGGTGATCCCCGAGGTAGTCACCACGTCGATGACATCCGTCCCGAGCACCTGAGTCACCGTCACGCTCGCCGACGCGAGTTCCGGTGGCACCGAGTACCGGTTGCCGCGGTAGGAGATCAACGCTTGGCGTGACACCACCCGCTGCGTGGTCAGGATCGCCGGATACGCCCGTGCCGGCATCGGATGCAAACCCTCGCTGCCGGCAAGGTCGGCCACCGATGCCTTGCCGTCGGCGGTGGCACGGAGCCGGGTGTCAGCGCGGCGCTGGCAGAACTCATCGAGGCTGGCCTGGGCCTGTTCGACGGTCACGTCGTCGGGCAGTGTTCGCCACCACCGTTGGGCGGCAGTGTGATTGGACTTCTCCACCGCACCCTTGCGATTTCCGCGCCGGGGCGGGCAGATCGCCACCGACACCCCGTAGTGCTTGGCCACCCCGGCGAAGCTCGCCGTCACCGTCCCGGACTCCGGGTGACACACCGTGGCCATCCGGTCGAAGCGCCACACCCGGCTCACCCCGCCCAGCCCTCGGCAGATTCGGTCCAGGCCATCGACGACCCGGGGTTGGGTCATCTGCGGTGCCAGCACCCCGCGCCACTTGCCCGAACACGCCAGGGTGCCGACGAACAGGTGCGCCATCGATCCCCACCCCCACGACGCCGGCGGGTTGGGTAGATCCAACCAATCCCATTGCGTCTCTTCACCCGGCGGGTGTTCGATGACGGCGTTCGGTCGTTCCGTGGCGGTCAGGCACGCCTCGCACACCGGGCGCAGCTTGCGGTCGCGGACCTGACGGGTCAGCGTCTGATACGACATCGCGTACCCAAGGTCCTCGAGCTCGTCGCACAGCGTCCGCACCCACAGATGCGGATCGTCGATCAGCCGTGCGGTGACGTAGGCCAGGAACACCTCGAACGGATCCACCACGGAGCGTTTGCGCACTCCGGGCGTGGTGGTGCCGTTCAGATAGGACCGGATGGTCTTGGGGTCACGGCGGGTGTGTCTGGCGATCGCCGAGATCGTCCAGCCGCGTTTGCGTAGGGCATGTACTTCCACATCGTCCTCCCATGTCAGCATGAGAAAGCGGGTCTCCTTTGATCGCCGATGCGTGGTCAGAGACCATCAGCTTCAAGGGAGACCCGCCCCCGTTGGCGGTGCCACACAGGTAGGGAATTTCAAGGAGCGAAACTAGGGAATTTCAGCGAGCGCCGTCAGCGCGCGGCAATCCGTGGTGGGTTTGGTTGGGTTCGGCAGCAGCGCTGTCGATGGCCCGGGCAAGGGCGCCGATGATGTCAGGGGCGAACTCGTACTGGGATGTCGCGGGGCCTGCTTCTTCAGCCATGTTCGGTCGATGCCCTCTGCTAGCGGTGTAAGCGTTCGGATGTCGAACCAACGTCGCAGATTAGATCACTCAAGTGACTGGAAATGCATCGATATGCAGGCCGCCCTGTACACCGTAGCGCTGTCCGCGTGCCTGTGAGCTTCGAGCTATCGGGTGCGGGTGCCCGGAGCACGGCCCAGGTTTGCTCGGATCAGTGTCACGGCGCCTGGTCCCAATCGGTGCATCAGTTCGGGGTCGTCCCCGATCCTGTCGAGGAGCGAGTGGAACACGGGCCGGACTCTGACGTCATGCTTGCCGCGGGTCGGCTCCGAGTGCTTGATCAGGTAGTACGCGTTGTTGGCGGCCATGGGCCGTCCTGTCAGCAGCCGCCCCGCGAGTAGGTCGCGCACGACCGCGACATATTCGTCGATCAGGTCTTCTCGGTTGGTGTAGTGAATAGTCGAGCCGTAGGCCGTGGTGAGAGTGCGTCGCATGTACTGCGCGAGTTTCAAGTCGACGTGATGTTCCTCGGCCGTCCACCAACCGATCTGAGCCAGCATTCGGAGGGCGACATGACCGTTGCCCTCCACCAGCATCGAGGCGACCATAGAGGTCAGATATCCGGGGAAGCTTTGGGTGAAATCTGGCTTGTTCTCGGTCAACTCCAGTGGCACCTTTGCCGGCGCCGACCGGACCGGGGTGCGCTTGCGTCGATTTTTGGCGCCGTTGCGGGGTTGCTGTACGCGCCGTGCGTTGCTGGCCCGTAGCTTCGATGAGCGCGCATGTGGGTTGGACCGTTGGATGCAGTAGTCGAGGATGGCCGCTGCCCATTCCTTGTCTGTCTCGAACAGTGAACCGCGGCGCGCCAACGCGGCGGCGGCCGTATATGCCCAATGACCGTCAGGCACACGGTCCAAGACAATCAAGGTCTCTCGATAGTTGGCGCTGTTGATCAGGTCGTTGTTACCAAGTACATCGACCAGTGCCCATTCCAGGTAAGGGTCTAGCTGATACTCGGCAGCTACAGCCAGGAGATCGACCATCACTCGTAGCCGACCGGGACCCGTCCACTGAGGGTCTTTGGCAGTGGTCAGGAATCGCAGCAGGGCGAACAGTTCCCGCTTGGACCCGACGCTGAAGCCGCGCCGTTTGATGCATGCCGTCGCGATGCGCACTTCGTCTGACTCAGGCAGCGCCACCGCGGCAAGGAACATCGGTGCCTTCGGGGCATTTTTGTCGGCCGCCCAATCTCGCCACAGGCGGGTGTTACGGTCGTCGATCGCCGCGGCATGGGACAGCACGAACTGGCATGTGGACTCCGCGATCCACGAGCCGTCGGTCGTCAACGTCCACCACGGACTGACGTCAAGGTCCTCAGCGGAACTCAGGAAGCGTGATACCCGGTATCCCCATAGAGAGGGGAAGTCGGTCGTGAGTGTGTAGTGAAGCTCTTCGATGAGTTCGTCGCCGTGGGTCAGGATGCGAATTAGACCGGTCGTGGCGAGTTGCTTAACGATCGCGTGATCAGCGCCCTCTGCTGCGGGTAGCTGGAGGTCGTGTGCCGGCTGCTCGCAATAGTGTTGGGCGATCCCACGCACGGAGGCTTCCAACGCGACGGGTGGGGTATTGAACGTGCGTGCGACCGCATCTTTGATGAACTTCCAGTAAGACTCCACATAATGGACCGAGTTGACGTCGGTGAGCGACCCCGCGGCCTCGACTTGGGAATCGAATGCAGCTAGCCGCATGACCGCGTTCAATGGTGTGTACAGGTGGGTGAACTCGAACGAGAACGCCGTGCGGTCCCTGTCCGCAGCCTCCAGTTCGGGCAGCGACAACCCTGTCTTCTGCAGGATTTTCAATCCCAGGCCCTGCGCTCGATTCGCGGCATCCAGGTCCATCCAGCCCGAGGCGCGTTCTAGGGCGGACACCTCCCCGCCAGGTACGCCGGCATTTCGGCGAAAGGAGATGGTTCTCCATGTCGACGTCGCTGGGGTGACGACGTCGAGCCAGTTCATCTCGGCCGCGAACACCCACCGAACTTCGTCGTACCGCGACAGGTGATCCACCAAGCGGTGCAGTTCGTCCAGCACAGTGGGCGTCACGCGCGCCCACGAGTCCAGGTCGTCGACGAGGAATGTCACCGGGGCGGCGTCGCCACTGTCAGTGCGACGGAGTTTATCCAGGTCGCCGAGCCCGATACCTCGGTGTCCGGTCGCCTCGGCCAGATAGCGTTCGACGGCCGTAACGATTGTGTCGGTGGGGGTCTGGGGCCGGACCCAGATCACTAAGTGGCCCTTACCAGTTTCGTAGTTGGCTATCTCGGTGAGAAGTCGGGACTTGCCACTGCCGAAAAGGCCCGCCACGCATAGCGCGAGTTCGAATTCTGGGTTATTGACCTGGCGGGCGATCCATTGCGTCGCTGCGAACGCGTGCCAGTAGGTGGCCTCGCTGTCCTTGCCGCGATGACTTAGCTCAGTGAAGATACTGGCTAACGCGGCGATATCCAACAGGGAAAGCGCTGTCAGCACACCCGCGTTCGTGGTCGCGTTGTCCGCATGTAAACGTCGCCACTGTTGGAACTCCTCCACGAAACGTGGCAGTCGACCCAAGGCCAAGGCGGATTCGATCTCATCAAGAAAGCGAACTACTCGCTGTTTCCAGCTCTCCGTTTCGGTATAGGCCGTCCAGGCGGAAAAGTATTGGGGCCGAATGTATTCCGGATTAGCTCCGAGTCGGGACTGCTGCCTGCGATGGATTTCTTCGAGCTGATATTGCAGTAGTGCGTCATGGCAAGTGCGCGCGTCGGCCTCGCTCAGTGTCGCGGCGGTGACGACTAGATTGCTGATATGAATGTGGTTGCCGTCGTAGGTGGCATAGCCTCCCCGGACGATCTGTTTGACTTGCAGGCCGCCGGACCCGGGCGTGTCGGCCCGGGGGGCTTCGTCGCTGTGGGAGACCGGGGTGTCTCGTAGGCCACCCGCCTTGGAGGTGCGGACCCGTCGACGCCATGAACTCACCGAGGACCGCTCTTAGGATCCTGCAACTCCCACGAATGCGTACCGCCGATCGTGCCAATGCTGCCGTTGTCTACGACTTGCGTGATGTTCGATGGCGGGCCTGCGGGTGACGACTTTGGTTCTGGAGGCGCGCTTCGCAGCGCGACCACTAGTGATACCGCAGCCAGCACCACCCCGACGATGCCCACCACCATGCCCACCATCGTGGCGCGGAAGGGTGCATCGCTCGTCGCCGGCGGGTCACCGGCGAATGCCCACACCCCGAATCCCACGCTGGCAACGCAAAGCAGGACCAGGATGGTAATCCAGCCTCGCCTCGATATGTTCCTCGATGTCACAGGTCGATTGTGACATCAACGAACACTGCCGCCACCGGTTTCACCTACTGCGCGACGACGGGTCAGGGACGGACGTTGCTCCGTCAGGCTGGTATTCGAGGAAGCGTCCGATGCCACCAAGTGCGGCAGCTGTTTTGCCGCGGCAAGAGCCTTGCGATTACTGCCCGCCGTTTTTGGCAGTCGATCAGACGCCGCGATCTAGATTGCCGTTATCCCTCGACTGATTTGTGGTCGTCCGGTTGAGAAGAAGCCCGCGCAGCGGTGACGGGCAGAGCATCCGTCGCACTCTGCCACGTAGGCGTTCTTCCAATCTGAGATCGATTGCACCGCGAAGGGGCGGATCGTCGGATCCAGGACGCAGAGCGGCAGGTTGTAGACGGAGACGTTAACTCCAGCTGTCGCGAGGGCGTCAACGCCAGCTTTCAGTTGGCTCTTGGTAGTCCACGGGATCGATCCACAGTATGTCGTTGTTGGCGATGGCGAAGCCGGTGTTTTCCATGCCCATGAGGGCTACATGGTCCACGAAGGGAAGGTCCTCGCGATCCACGAGCAGGTTTCGCGTAGTCGCGGCGCGGCTCTGCTCGTCTCCGACGATCTAGAACTCGCAAGCGCGCTGAGGTGTGATGAGAACTCAGCGTGTTGACCGCTCGTCGTCATCGAGGTCCAGCTCGGACGGGACGAAGAGCGCGTCTAGATCGCCGCTTTCCAGGACGCGTCTGAATCGCTCGATGTGATCTTGTCGGTATTCGTTGATATGCGTTGGTATCTCGCTACCCATCAATACCGCTCGGATCGCTTCGTTGAGGCAGACGTGTCCGAGGGTGCTGGCGAAGTTCGCTACCGATTGGCAAGCGACTTCCGAAACTGGTCCGCCGTGAATCGCTGAGTTACGCAGTCGTTTCAGCCTGCCTAGTTGGCGATCAAAGCGCCGACCTTGCTCCTCCAGACCGCTGTGCAACGCCGCCGGGGTGGCCAACATCGCCTCGATCTCGCCGAGACCGCGTGATATCCAATGATGCGCATAGATCCGTTTGAAGTCGCTCACATGGTCAGCGAGCGCGCGAACGTCGATCAGTTGCCCTGGCCACACGTGGACCTTCACCTTCAATCGGATCTCGATCAACTCACGTTCGGCGTCAGCTGGCGCGCCTGGTCCGTAATCTGGTCTGCTGTCCATGCCGAATCTGGTTAGCCAGTTCATGAACTGGACAAAGCTGATGCGAGAAAGGCTCTTCTTGAAGTGGCTCGCTGCGAACTCGTCCCAGTCCTTTGCACCGCCTGTGGTCCAGGCGTTTACGTGCTCGATAGCCCTCACTGCAGCTAAAACCGTTGCTTGAGGACTCTCCTCGACGGCCAACTTCAACGCTGCACTCATGCCAATCGCATCTTGCAGATCAGCCAGTGAACGTGCGTCCAGTGTCCGATTGCCACGGGACATTCGCTCGATGTCTCGGCCCATCCAATCGTAGTAGGGACTGAAAGGTTTAGGGAGGTCTTCTTTTCCGCCCCAGGAGTTGAGGGAGTACCGGTTCCCTTCGACGAAAATAAGCGCTCCATTCAGGAGCTTCCATGTGCTCCTTGGGGCGTGGTTCACGACGGTGAAACCCTCGACCAGTGCTCTGGCCCTTGCCTCGGCCGCATGCGGCGGTATTCCAGACAATTCCACCCGTGCGTACACCATCTCGGAATTGTCTTCCCACTCCACTTCACCTTCAGGTACGTACGGCGGGTCACCATTGGGGCGCAACACTTCCCACGGCGGGAACTTCATGTACTTGGCTTTTTGCGGAGATGCGATATAGCCAGCAAGGAATGACGCCTGGTAGAAGGTTACTGGCCCGTGGTTGACCTCCCACTGTGGCAATGATGCTGGCGCGAGCCTGAGCCAAACGACACAGTCACCGCGCGGTGCCTCTCGCCTGAGAACGTTTTCGCACAGTTGCAGCCGCTCCCACGTCGCCAGCCCAGTAGGCCCCGATCGCGGCGGAAACCTGAACTGGTGTTTGACACCGCGCGCTTTCGCGAGCTCTCTGTGGACCGCATCGTCCCGGTCGGTTAGCACTTCGCGCAGACGGCGAAAAATGCCGAACCTGTCGACGTCGAGATCCCTGCGGTGGGCGATCGCCCACAGGATGTCGCGGCGCTGAGAGATCTCCTCGAAAGTGCGCCTGTCATTCTGCGATGACGAAATGAGGTCGAGCCAAGCGGCGATCGTTGCCTCCGGCGTGCGTAGTGCGGCTTCGAGAGTCGACAGTCGGCGCTCGAGAGCACTACGAGAAACGTCGTCAATAGAGTCCGACCGCGATGTCATCAACGAACAGAGAAGTGACTCAATGGCAGCGGTATCTGACTCGACCAATCTCTTGAGCTTTGGGCCCGTCAACCTCAAGCTCTCGCGATAGTCCTCAATGACTTGGAGCCAGTCGTCACGTTGGACGCCTCGGTACCGCCGGCGATCACCGACCCAGTTCCAAAGGTCCGCGACCGCGGCGGGGAGAGTCATGACGGCCCCGCTCGCCGTCAGCGGTTCAGCAAGTTCGAGGTGCGCTGCAATCTCCTCAACCCACTTCTCATGCCGTCGGTCGAACATGTGAGTCGCTCCAAATCATTCGCGCTATTCCTTCGCGCGGCAACGCTAGCGCCAGACAGAGACAAATGGCACTGAAGAGCTTGCTGTCTACGAGATCAATCCCCAGGTCTTCAGGGCCGAACAGCGATTTGCCAAGAGACGGACTAGGCGATGTCTGGCGGTTCAACGTACGGGAGTGAGGGGGACCCGTTTGATGGTCCAGTCGCTATGCGACTTGGGGTTGGTGGGTCGTGGTCCACTGTAGAGCGAACTCGGCTGGGGTGAGTTCGCCGTGGGCGGAGTGGGGCCTGTTGGCGTTGTAGTCACAGCGCCAGTCTTCGATGATCACACGGGCTTCCAGCAGGGAGTCGAAGCGCCACGAGTTGAGCAGTTCATCACGCAGCCGGCCGTTAAACGACTCGATCCAAGCGTTCTGCCACGGCGAGCCAGGATCGATGAAAAGTGAACCGGTGCCGTTGAATCGGCACCAATCGTGCACGGCGTGCGCTACGAACTCAGGCCCGTTGTCGAAGCGCACGTAGTGCGGCGCGCCGTGAGCGAGGGCCAGGCGATCCAGCACATCGACCACACCGTCGGCATCGAAGGCCCGGTCAACCTCGATCGCCAGTGCTTCACGGGTGAACTCGTCGATCACGTTCAACATCTTCAAGGTGCGGCCCTCGGCGGTCGTATCGAATTGAAAGTCCATCGCCCAGATCACGTTCGGACGAATCGGTGACATCGCGCCCACGGCGACACCGATACCGGTCAAACGCTTCTTCTTGCGGCGCTGCGGAACCCGCAGGCCCTCGTCGCGCCACAGTCGGCGAATGCGCTTGTTGTTGACCTGCCAGCCCGCTCGACGGGCCATCTTGGCTGCCCGTCGCCACCCCCAGCGCGGCCGCTCCGTGGAGAACCGGCCGCAGCCAGGCCCGCAACTCGGCCTCCTCATCGGTGATCGGCGGTGGCGTCAGGCGCATCGTGGAACGGTGGATGCCCACGACGGTGCAGGCGCGGCGTTCAGACACCCCGAACCGGTCGCGCAGCGCCGTGACGGCGCTGCGCTTGCGGTTCGGGGTCAGAAGTTTCCCGCCGAGATCTCCTTGAGCATGTCGATGTCGAGGGCCTGGTTGGCGACCAGCTTCTTGAGCCGGGCGTTCTCGGCCTCGAGCTCTTTGAGCCGTTTCGCCTCGTTGTCCTTCATGCCGCCGTACTGGGCAATCCAGCGATGCCACGTCGATTCGGCGATCTGCAGGTGTCGGCACACCTCGTTGAGTTCCTGCCCCGAAGCGAGGAGCTTGTTGCCCTCGGCGAGCTTGCGGATGATCTGATCCGGCGTGTGCCGCCGGCGCTTGTTCGATGCCATGTCGTTGTTGATTCTTCCTGCCCAAACACTCGGGCAACAGAGTCCCACAACGACTGGACCACTACGACGGGCTCACCTCAGGAGGCCCGTCGCTGCCAGCTTCGTTTGCAAGTTGATATCGCTGGTGCCCACGTACAACGCTGAACCTGGGTGCTCGGATTGCAGCAGGAGCGTCGCAGCGACAAATCTGTCGTCGGGAACCGTCATGTCCAGCCACTCCGGCAGATCCCGAGACCGTGGTTCGACATGCTCGAACTTGGCGATCACATCACCCGCCACACGCACTCCTCTGCGGACGTCGCCGTTCGTTCGGATCCCTTTCAGTCTCCGATCTGCACGCCTAGCGGCATCCCTCACGATGTCAGTCCGTCCGCCGCGCTTGAGGTCATCGATTTCCCGCAGGACAACAGGCAGGAGATGCACAACGTACTTACGCCCAAGATCGGCTACGTACGCTGCAACATCGGGGTTGTCGAGAAGCGCATTCGTGTCGACCACGAGACGAACCGGGTAATCATTGCGCGGCAGGAGCTTTGTCAGGTCGCGCAAATCGGCGAAGGTCACGGCGAGCTTCTGCTGAGCTTCCTCTACCGTCGGCGGGATGTCGTGGTCGCTGCGGCCATCGCGAACGAGCCAACGCTCCAAATGGCCGATGCCTTCGTCTAGTCGGTTCGCCACCTCTGGTGTGGGGTGGGGAAACAAGAGTCGGAAGCATGGCACCCAATCGCGCAGTCGGCGGAGCAGTCCCATCCTCGACGATTCAAGGTCGTTGTTGCTCGGCGCCCACCCCCAATCGGCCCAGCCCAAAAACACGATGTCGGTGTCGTGTCAATTTGGGTTCACGTAGTCGATTCCGCTGGCAGCGACGACTTCACCGTATGACTCTGCAATGCCGTCCAGCACACTCAACAGATTCTCGACGTAGGTGGGCAGGTCATTCGTCATCAGCGGTCGAGGTCCATGAGGAAGTCCTTCGCCAGCGAGACCCAGCCCGCCTGATGCACATCACCGCCAATCACCTTGAGCGCGAAGTCAACGTCATCAGGGTCGTCGGAATCCCAATCTTGTTGACGCGCAAAGATCGTCGACGGGTAGTCGCGATCCCAGAAGAACGCGAACGTCTGTTTCTTCTCAGTCGCGCGGGTCATCACGAGAGATCCCCCGAGTCCGTTACGTAGATCGGTACTGACTTGCGAAAACTGGCTACGGTAGAGGTCCGGCCAATTCCGCCACGCGTGTTCGAATGCGAAGTCGATCCTCATCTTCGGGAAAGGAAACTCGTAGCGCTCGAGCAAGCACAATCCGAACGCCATGCCTTCCGACACTGTGTTGCGCTGGTTGGTCGCACTCATTCCTGCCATTCGGCCGATGGTATTCCCACCTTCCGACAGGATCGCAGAATCGTTAGGAATAGCGACACGGGACTGGAACGATGGTTTCCGTGATCCTCATGATCCCGGCTCCTGCACCGTCGCTGTGGACGTGGTTGGCTCCGGTCTTGAGCCTAATGGGCACGGCACTGTTGTTCACCGGTTCGCTCGTTGTGATGTGGCGGACGAATGCCGCCGCCGCTGACCGACAAATGAGAGACCTGGACGCCGCGCGAACCGCCCGCAGCGAGGAGCGTTCGGTCGCTCGTGCCAATCAGTTTCGCGATGAGGTCGCGAGCATTGTCGTTGAGCAGAAGGCGTTGGAAGAAGCTCAACTGAGAGCGGCTCTTGCCAGTAGGTTGAAGCAGATTGATCTCGACGAACCGCAGCGGGGGCTTGAATTTATCGAAGCTCGACAGGCCACCCTGGTGATCTTCAATCACGTTGAGCAGCTTGTCATTCGGGCCGCATTATTTACCAACGAACTCAAGGCGATCGCCGCTCTGGCTGATCTTCGCGTGCTTGTTCACCGTTCGAAGGACCTGTTGACAGTGCAGGATGGTGTCGATCCTGTGGATGTGGTCACATCGGGTCTGGGCGACGAGACACGGGAAGCCTTCGACCACGTCCAAGCTGTCACCCGAGAACTATCGACCGCGGACACCGCACCGGTGCGCCCGCCGGCCAACACTGATCACTAGTTGTGACCCAGAAGCCGCCACTGGCCTGGACGTTGGCGTACTGAGTTCTAGGGGGCAGGATCGCCTGCAGCCCTGTACCACCGGTTTCGAAGCGCGTGACCACTTATAGGTATCTAGATGATCTAGGCAATTTCCAATCTCGATGGCGGATCCGCCAGAATCCGCCATCTTGTTTTGGAATCCGCCATGGAGATTTGGAACCTACACTCGATTCGAATTGACGTTGCTCAGTAGCCCTTTGGGGAACGGCGTGGGTCAGCTTGTTGGATTTTCGCTGCGAGATCCGTTGCGGCCCAAGAAACGTCGTATTTTCGCGTGGCGTAGTTGATGAAAGCGCAGGCTTGGCCGAAGGTGTCGCGGTGGTTCGACGACGTGCCGGGGTCCTGGTAGGCCCGGTACGTGGAGGCGATGAACTGGAACGGTCCCCCGGAGGGGTTTCCGGCCCGCGCATTCGAGTCGTGCGTGTTGACGACGTCACGAAAGTTGGATTCGCGCTGTGCGACCAACATCATGCCGGCTTCCCAGCGGGCCCGCGCGGCTGGATCGTGAATCCCCTTGCGGTCCAGGGCAGCCCGAATCGCCGCGCGCACATTCTCAGCGCCTTGGCCGCTGAACGACGAGGGGTAGTTGCCCCCAACGGAATCACCCAATGGACTGGCTCGCCGTGAGTTTTGGCCGTTGAGCATGCCGGGCAGTTTGGAGAACATGCCCATGCCGGGGAGTCCGCCGCTACCGCCGCCCATGCCCATCGACGGCATTCCGCCGCCACCACCCATCCCGCGGAACATGCCCGCCTGGGACGCCTGCCCGGCCTGGCGGTAGGCCATCGCCATCTGGCGCATTCGGGTGGCCAGCAGCTGATTTTGCGCCCTGGTGGAGTCGAGCTGACGTTGCATCGCGGCCAGGCGGTCATCCATGTTGGTCACCAGCGTCTTCACCCCGGCCGGTGAACCGGTAGCCGGCGCGATCGCCGCCGCGGCGCTGGCCGCGCTTTGGCGCACACCGGTGGCCCCGGCGCGACCGTTCTGGCCTTCGGCGGCCCCGGCAGCCGAGGTGCCGTTGGTTTGGGCGTCCAGGCCGGTCACGGTGCCCCAGGTGCGTTTGTATCCGTCACCGGCGTTGCCGGCCCCGGTACTTAAGGCTGAATCCGGCGGGGCGGCCGGCACACCAGGGCCCTGGCTCTGGATCGACCCCGGACCGCCAGCCGCGGGGAAAACGCCCTGGGCAGCGGCCAACACCCGGTCAACCTGCGCGATATACGCGCCCACACCCGAGCCGCCCACCCGCTCAAACTAAACCGACACCACCGGCCACAACCACGCCCCAAAAAACAGGATTCAAAACCGCCGCATCAGACCAGCGCGGGCGCGCTCACACCCGCGCTGATCGCGGCATACACCACGTCGGCAACGTCACCACTCTGCCAGCACAGCAGCGTCTCCAAACGGCGGCACTGAGCGAAATCGTGCTGATACGCGACCAATTGGTGTGGCTCCTCCACACCCATCAAGCCGGGGCGCTGAGCACCCGCCATGAGCCGATCATTCTCGTACTGAGCGGTCAGCTCGGCCCACTCACGCTCCGAGGGCCACTGCCCCGCGATCACCGCGCGCGCCACCGACGTAGCGGCCGTCGACATCTCGGGCCCCGAAAACACCACCTGCTGAGTGAGCTGGCGCGTGTAGCGCTCAGCTTCGTCTGCATCGCGCTGCAACCCGACGAACACCGCCGGAGCGATCGTTTCCAAGCGGTGCGAGCGATCCCGCGTCAGCCTCGACGCATCAGCTTCACCAGGCGCTCCCGCAGGCGCGATACCGATCGCGACATCCGGTGTGGCGGAACGAACCTCGTCGGAGTCGTGCGCCCACGTCGTGGCAATCGCCGACACCGCGTCACCACGCATCCGAACTGCCCGCAACACGGTCTCCGCCGGATTGAACCAGCCCAACCAGCGCACATCGAAGTCTGGATCGAAGTGCGCTGCCAACGGCATCGACCGGCGAATGTAGACGCCCGGCGGAATATAGCCAGCACCCTCGTTGGTGGTCACCCACATCTCCGGGAAGCCGGAAGCGCCGCGCGTTACCGCCACCGCCCACTCCAGGCCCGGATAGGCCACGCTCGAGGCCGCCGCGAGATCCGCCACCACCGTGCGAGCCGACTCAAGATCGGTCATCGACACGTCACGACCCACTCGCTGGTTGTTGACCTCACGCAAGCCTGGCAAGAAACCCGGCGCACCCGCCGCAGCAGCGCCTCCCGCCGCAGCTGCAGCGGGAGCCGACGGTACGGAACCGGCAGCTCCGGCAGCGCCGGCAGCTGCGGCCGGCGCCGATGGAGGAAGCACCGACCCGTACGAGGTCATCTGCGGCGCCGCACCCGAGGAACCACCGGCCCCTCCCAGGCCTCCCGCTGGAATGCCGCCCATCCCGCCACCGGCAGAGCCCGCCGCCCCGGTAGGTGTGGCCGAAGCGGGAACGGTCGAAGCCGTGGGTGCCGCCGAACCTGGCGCAGACGCCTGCGCGAGCGGAGCCGCCGATAAAGGTCCTGAAGGAGTTTGTGGCGGCGCCGATGACGCCAGCGGCGGCATCCCGCCCGCCGCGGCGTTGCCCGCCGCCATCCCGCGCCCGAATTCGCTGCCCAGTGACGACGGGCTAGCGCTGGAGGCTGGCCCCTGCAAACCCGAAGCGGGACTGGACATTCCGCTGACACCTTTGGCGCCTCCGGCCATGCCCTGCATACCACCCATTCCGCCACCCAGACTGCTCAGCGGCGACGATCCCCCACCCCCAGAACCGCCACCACTCCCCATCGAGGGCGGCGACGGCATGGACGGCGGTTTGGATGCACCAGCCCCATCTGTCGGAGAAACCCTTTGATAGCCCGTGGCTAGGGGATTCGGGAGTCCAGTGCCCTGACCGGCGTCCGGGCTGCTGGAAGAATCGGTGATGTCCCCCTTGTGGTATCCATCGCTGCCTGGTTTTGGCACATTCGTGGAATCGGCGGGCTGTGTTGAAGGCCCGTCACTGGGATCGGCTCGGTGGTGGCTGTCCTGGTCCTCGGATTCGCCGTTCTGCTTTGGTGATCCTGGTGGTGCTTCGGGGATGCCAAACTTGTTCGTCAGCATCGTGGTCTGCTCGGTCATCCACCCGTGCAGCTCGGTACGGTGCTCTTCGATCAGGGTCCGGTATTTGGTGGTGATAACGGCGATCTTGGCTGTGGGAACGCCGCCGGGGGCATTGAGATACTGCTCGATCTCCTGGTGTGCTGCGTCATGGGCGTCGCGAATGTTGCGCTTCCCCAGCCTGATTAGGTCACTCATTTGGCTTTGGGTTGTGCTCACGCCGTCCAGAACGCTTGCTACCGCCTTGTGTGCCTTCTCTTCGGCCTCGTAGTGCTCGTATGCGGCGTCGGCGCCTGCGCCGTCGCTCCACCAGCCTCCTGGTGAGAACACTTCGTCCTTTGAGCGCTCCGCGGCCGAGGCCGCGTCTTGATGCTGCTCGGATAGCTTCTTGAGTTTGGTTGCGGTTTGGGCCAGTTCGGATTCCGATTCGGTCGGCCACACTCCTGGGCCGACCAAGTAGCCGGTGAACATTCCGGGCTGGAGGTGAATATCGCGGCCGCCGGGCACGCCCAGACTTGGCACGTAGTTATCGGCCGGCGGCTTTGCCGCATTGAAACCTTTCAGCAGCTTGGCTGCCTCCGAGTTGGCCACCTCGGCAGCCGTTTTGACGTGGCCAGCCTCTTTGCTAGCTCCGTCCGCGACGCCGCTGCTCGCATTGGTTGCGGCTGGCATTAGTGCGGCAATCCGCACGCCGATAGTAGGGCGTCGACGGCGCCGTTCGACGCATCGTTCGCCGCCTTGACCTCATTGATATTCGCCTGCCCAAGAGCAGCGTTCATCAAGTCGAGATTCGTTTGGACTACTCGTCGTGCCGGTTCGGCCACATCTGCTGGAGTCGCGGGTACGAGCGCGTTCTGCATCGAAACGGTCCCACTTAGCGTCCGTAACAGCATGGGAATGTTCGGTTGACCGTCGACCCTGGCGCCGCCCTGGCTTGCGATCCCTTTGGACGAGACGTCAAACGCTGAGCACACAGCTTGCTTGGCGGCGGCCTGCTGCGCCGCTGTGTACGTGGGTTCGGAAGGCGTGGGCGCTGCGGCTGTTGATGTGCCGGCAGAGTGTGCGATTGCGTAAGTGATGGCGGCTATTGCAGCGATGGCGATCACCATGAGGACGGCAGTCACCAGGGCCCACAGCCACATCCGAGGGGCACGTGGGGTGCCGCCGTGCTGGGTCGGCACGGGTGCCCCGCCACCTGGCGGCGGAGTCCATCCGTAGGGCGGGACGTTGTGCGGCGGGGTTGGCTGGGGCGGGACGCCACCTGTCGGCGGTGCCCAGGCTGATGTGCCGGTGCTCATGTGTGCCCTCCCTTAGCGCGCTTACGTTGTCAGCGTGGCTGCGTTCGCTTGTTCGGTCGCTTCGTAGGTCGCAACGCTGCACTGTGCGGCGGCCGCCCCGGCAACCGTCAGGCTGGCCAGCTCGGCCAGCCGGGTGGTGATGAGGCTCGCGGCGACGGCGTTCGTTGCGCCCACATACTCGCCCTGCGGGAGCGTGATGTCTGTCCCGGCGATGGCCGTCATGCGATGCTCGGCCACGGCGGCCAGGGCAGCCGCGGTGGCCTGGGTGTCGATGTGTGTTTTCGCGGGCATAAGGCCGATCCTACCTGCGGAGCAGGCCAGATACAGCGCCCGAGAAAAGTACCGCCAATGCCTTCCGGCGGTGTCATCGGCGGGATTCAGCGCAGCAGGGTGGCTAGGCGCGGGTCCTGCCACCACCGCTGCCCCAGCACCGCCGTGGCAGTCCACAGCGATAACAGGGGGACCGCGGGGCCTTGCACCCGCACCGGTGGGTGTCCGGCGTTGGTGGCCAACGTCAGCGTCCAGCTGTCCAGTTCCGGGTAGAAACCTGCGACATCGCCGTACCAGAGGCTTTCCAGTCCAGAGCCGCCGTCCCAGATCAGACGGTCGGTGGTGCTCCACACGTGGATGTTCTGGTGGTCGCGCCAACGGGGCTGGGCATCGCGGCGCGCGGCGACCTTGCGGCGGCGGTTGATGGCGGCGCTCACCGCGAGCGCCCCCACCATCACCGCTGGTCGGCCGACGACGAAGTAGTCGCTTCGCGCGTAGGTCCCATCGCATCCGTAGAGGAAACTCAGGGTCACATCGGCTTCGAGCAGGCCCTGCTCCTCATCGCCGAGGACGGGTCCGAAGATGGCGATCGCCGGCGGATCTTGACCTGCAAGGAAGGCTCTTGCGCTCCTGCGCGCATGGTTCCACCACCACTGCCACGGATCGCTCGTGGACGGCACAGATCCCGGTTGTCCGGTGTGTGCATGGGGCGTGTGCGGTGTCGGCGCAGGTGACGGTGTTGTGGGCAGCACGCAGAGGTCACCGCCTGACCCTGCGGGGCCGTTTCGGAGCTGTTCGTCCCACCACATGTGTTCAGTATTGAGCAGCGGTCCGACAGCTAGCGACGCCTCTACAGTTCGAATCGGCATCTGTCGGTTCCCACCCCAATGGATTGCCGCGCTCGCCGGCAGATGCTCGTATTTGGGCGGTGCAACGCCCTTCGCTGAGCCGTTAACGTTGCTGGGACGGGGCGTAGTCGTGCGCGCCCATGACGTCAGTGGAGGAGGTCGCGGTGGCACAACTGGATATCGATACTGCTGCTGTCACCCAGACGGCTGGTGCAGTCGCGTCGGCGTCGGCGGGGGCTTCGCCGACGGGAGTCACCGTGACGCCGCCGGCCTCGGACCCGGTGTCCGCAGCGGTTGCCGAAACGCTGCAGGCACGGTGCGCGGCCATCAGCGGGTACAGCACGGTCGCCCAGGCGATCAGTCAAGCGCGAGGATCAATGCTGGCCAGCAGCGCGAACACCTACGAGGAGCAGGAACAGCTCAACGCTGCAAGTCTGGGCTCGACCGGCGGTGGCTCCGGGGCGGCCACCGCACCGCCGAGTGTGGTGCCGAGCATCCCGGCACCGACCATTCCGGCCGTCACGGCCCCGCAACTGGGGCCACCTCCGACCAACGGCAAGGACATCGCCACGCTGCTTCACGGAGGGCCGGGACCCGCCGGTCTCTTCAGCGCAGCACAACAAATGCGCACCCATGCCGGTCAGTTGCAGGATGCTGCCCGCCGGCTCCAAAGCGGTAGCACCTCGATCTCCGCCGACTGGCAGTCAAGCGCCGGAGATCAAGCTTCCCAACGGATTACCGAACTCAGTCAGTGGTATGAGCGCCACGGCGAACATGCCACCGCGACCGCCACCGCGCTGGAAACCCACGCCGAGAGCTTCGCTCGGGCGCGAGCCAACACGCCCACGCCCGAGCAGTTCGAGGACACCGAGCGGCGACTTAAGCAGGCCGCGCAGGCCAACGCCAACCCGGCAAACATGGGCCGCTATGCACCGGTGGTGTCTGCGCTGCAGACCGAACTGGGTGGCTTGCACGCCAAGGCGACCGCGCAGTACGCCGACTATGCGCGCAGTGCCGGTAATCCCTCGCTTGTCGGTGCGCCGCTGGAGCCCCCACCCCGCCCGGGCGCCGGCGGGGTCCAGGCGCTCGACGTGCCACTGTCGCCGGCGCCTGATGATCCGCAGAAGTACTGGCTTGACCTGAGCAAGATGGTCGTGCAGGACCCCAAAAAGCTTGGGCCGTACGGGTATCATGAACTGGTCCCCCATTCCGGTGTGTGGTACCCGGACGTCCCCTCTGGCCCGGCCGAATCGCCGGTCGACCTCAAGGATATTGTTCAGCTCGCGCCGGGTGCCCTGGGCCCGTCCCGTTACCAGGAACTCATCCCTGGCTCTGGCACTTGGGTACCGGAGCCGCACGCCTTCTACGCTCCCGGTGTGCCGGATAAGCCGCCGGAGTTTCCGATTGATGTTCGCCGCCTGATCCAGGTTCCCGAGGGACAGTTGGCGCCGTTCGATACCAAGCAGATCGCGCCGGGCCTGTGGTATCAGCTGCCCCCGCACCCGCGGTGATCGGTTAGGCGAACGCGGCGACGAAGAGGCGCAATTGTTCGGCCTCGTTGTCGAGGCTCTCGAGTACCGGTGCCATGGCCGGCGACTGCAGGGCGGTGCGGAGCCGCGTGGTGGCCGCGGTCAGTCGGCGGTGGGCGTGGCCCAGCTCCGCGACGCAGATTTCGGTGCTGACTGCGCTGACGACAACGGTGTCGGCGGTTGTCAGGTCGAAGTGCATGACCTTTCGTGCCGGGTCGTCAGGCGGGTGGAACAGTCGCGAGGCGCACACGTGATCGGCGTGGATGAGGCTGCGCATTTGGGTCTCCACGGCGGCGGCAAGCAGATAGAGCTGCATCGGCATGCCGCCCAGCGACGGACGCCCGCCACCAGGGGGTCGGCCCAGATCCCCGTAGGTCCGAACGGTCTCGGCGACTTCGTGCAGCTCGTTGATCACCAAAACGACTTCATCGGGATGGCACGCAATCGTCATCGGTACGGCTGCTTCCAGTGATGTTCTAGGCCAACGGTTCTCGGAGTTTGACGAGGAGACCGATAGCCTCGCCGCGTTCATCGTCGCCGAGCCAGGGCATGATCCGCGCGATGGCTTCTTCGGCTTCCCGTGCCGAGTTGGCCATTTCTGTCATTAACGCTTCTCGAGCGTCCGGGCTGATGGCGCGTTGGTGTTCTGACAGGGCTGACCGCAGGGCCAGGATCTGACGGGCCAGAGCGAACCGATCTCCGGTGTCCAGCCGTGCCGCTTCCGCTGGTGTCGGAGCAGGAGGCAGAGGATCGTCTGTGTCAGTGCGGGTTTCGGGCGCAGGGTGGTCACCTACAGTGGTATCCCTTGCGGGCTTCTTGGCACGGGGAGACTTCTCAATGATGGGTGTCGGGTCGCCGCCGGCCAGGGTGTCTTCGATGCTGCCGGGCTCCCATTCGAGGGCGTCCTCGATCGCGCGAGCGGTGCGCGGATTCACTCGCTTGGGCGTGCGGCGGCGATGCTCGATATTGCGGATCATGTCCACGGAGACACGTCCGGCCGTGGCCACGTCGACCTGTGTCAGGCCCAACTCCGTGCGCCGCGCCCGGACTGCCGCCGCGAGCTGATCCCAAGACATGATGGGCAACATTTTGCCCTAGTGAGCGTGAAAAAACCTGTTCCTGCCACGACAGACCGTGATAAATCACGCAAAGATCGCCTAGTCGGCGGCTTCACCTGCACATTCAGCCCGCGCGGAGCTGCAGCGCGGACACTGCTCAACGTTAGCGGGCGGGCCGCCCCTACCCCTATATGCCGCGCGGACGGCAACGCCATTGACTGTGAAAAATCATGCCCTGGCGGCTGCGTGGGGATTTCGGAGAATCGGCGTTGAAATGCGTATATGGCGAAGTATGGGTTACGTCGGAGTGTGTAATTTCCGAGATTTCACGGTCGGAAGGGTTGGGGACCGTGAAAAATCCTGCTACGGTGCAACCGTAAGCGTGAAAAATCATGGTTTCGGCGCAAGAGAGGACACCCCAGAAGATGAGCAATCAGACCGCCATCGAGCAGGCATCTTCCGGGGCGCGTTCGGTGGATCGCGGCAGCCAGGTCGGGGTGCGGCTCTACCACACCAGCGAACCCACACCGTGCCAGACAGTTGAGCCGAGCCGGACCCGCAACGGCCAGGAGCTGTGGTTCTCCCAGTTCAAGGACCGCGTCTTGGCAGTCCGGGCATGCCAGGACTGTCCGTTCATCGGCCGATGCGGCTACAACGCCGTCGCCGCACGGGAGGAGTACGGCGTGTGGGGCGGTCTATCCCTGCCCGGCGACAAGAGCGACCCCGAGCTTCTGGGCGCGGCCTACGACTACCTGCTGGCGCAGTTCGAGCGTCGCCGCCACATCGAGCTGCCCGGCCTGCCCGCCCCGGCCATGCCGTCTTCGGCGGTGCGCCGCCGCCGCACCAGCGCCGACGTCCACAGCAGCGCAGCCTGACGCGGGAAAGGCCCGAGAGGGATTCCTCGGACGCGGCCTGCCCAGCACCTCCCCCGCAAGGTGAGGTAGGTGTGCTCGGCGATTGGCTGGCCTGCGCGCAACAACTCACTCGACCACCGGCCCGCGGCGCTGGAGCTGGCGATGGAGCGGGCGCGCCTGCGCCATCACGAGGACGAGCGCCGGCCGTTCCGCGCCGAGATGGAAGCCGCACGCATCGCGCGGTGTGCGGCCCAGAGCCGACTGGGCAAGCCAGCGCATCGCGCTGCCCAGCAGGTGGCGGCCGAGATCGCCGCGCGAGCTGCACGCAAGCGTGTGGTCGCCGAGGAGGCCGAGCGCCAGGCCCGCGCCGAACTCGTTGCAGGCCTGCGAGGCCAGCGATGATGACCCGGGTCCCAACGGTCTGCCCCGCGCGCTTCGCACGCTTGCCACTGGCTCGAATGGGTTACGCATCAGGCTATTTCACCGAGCCACCCGAACTGGATGTCAGTTGTAG
The DNA here is from genome assembly GCF_000559085.1 of Mycolicibacterium aromaticivorans JS19b1 = JCM 16368. Lineage (NCBI taxonomy): Bacteria > Bacillati > Actinomycetota > Actinomycetes > Mycobacteriales > Mycobacteriaceae > Mycobacterium > Mycolicibacterium aromaticivorans. Next base: position 328,190 of record NZ_JALN02000002.1, read on the forward strand.
AGTGCGTCATGCCCGCTGGACTATCCCGCACCGGCTTGCGCGGACGAGCGTCGTCAGGCATCCGGTGGCGGCGGCGCGATGTAGCGCTCACCGGTGATGTCAGGGTCGAACCGGGGATCGGTGGGAACCAGGTAGGTCACGAACAAGCCGTGCATGTGCTCGGTGAGCTGCTTGCGGGTTTCACGCAGCACCGCGGTGATGAGTTCTTCGAGCTCGACGTTGGTGTAGGTGCTCATCGCTTCGGGCGCGATGTCGAGGTCGACGAGGTCGCCGTTGCTGTCGAAGCGGGCTCGCACGTCATCGTGCAGCCACGGGATGTTGATCCCCTCCGCGGCGTCGAGGAATGCCTTGTTGCGGGCGCGCATGTGCGCCAGGGCGGCCTCGGCCTGGGCGACGTACTGATCGTCGGTCAGCGTCATGTCTGCTTATCTCTTCTCTCAGAACGGGATTCGCGCGCTTCAACCCTGCCTTTGACCGGTTCGGCATTTGGTGGGGTCGTCAGACGCAGCCGCTTCTCGTCATAGAGCCGCTTGTCATCCTCGCTGCCCCCACCGCCGCGGCCGGGCCCACCCATCATCGGCGGCATCATGCCACCCATCGGTGCGCCCATCCCCGCACTGCCGCCGGTGCTGCTCACTGTCGGGGCGCCCGTTCCCACGGTGGGCGCCGGGGCCACTGCTGGCGCGGCAGCTGCTGACGCCGGCGCGGCCGCAAGGCCCCCGTCACCGGCCGACGCGGGCTCTGTATCCCCAGGCTCGGAGCCACCGCCGCCGCCATCGCCCAGCCCGGGATCGCCGGGACCACCGCCCTCCCCTAACGACGGGTCAGACCCACCAGGTTGGCCGCCAGCGAGTCCTTGCAGCGCCGAGGCGCCCCCCTGGGCCAGGCCGCCGACGAGCTGGGAACCGGTCTGCTGAACTTTGTCCGCAACGCCACTGAGCGCCCCGAGCAGTCCGCCGGCCGCGCCGGCCACCACGCCGAGCACCGTCGGCAACAGCGTCTGCATCAGCTGCGCGCCGCCGCCGGTGGGGTCACCCAAGGCGTTGCCGGCCGGACCCGTGCCGTCCGCAGCATCACCGGTAGCGGGCAGCGACCCGTCCTCGGTCCCCGGCGTCGCACCTGGTTGCCCCTGCCCCGGCACCCCAGCTGCTGTAGTGGCTGCGACGCTCGGCTCCAGGGGCTTGGCTTGCAGTTGCCCACCTGCGGTGTAGGTGCTGTAGCTGCTGACCGCTTGTTGGTGGGCCGCAGCCAAGTCGGTCTGCAGCTTGGTGACCGTGGCGGTGTAGCGGCCTCCACTGTTGGCGTTGGCCGCTGCCGCCGCCCGTAGACGCTGCTCCAGTTCGGTGAAGTGTTGCGGGGTGGGGATGTTGGCGCGGGCCTGTCGAAAGTTGTTGGCCTGCCCGGTCGCATCGCGTGACAGTGTGCGCGATTGATCGGCGTGGCGGGTGTAGGCCGACTCCAGCGCGGCCAGGTGTGTGCTGGCTTGGTCGGCGGCCGCGGAGTCCCAGTTTTGCTCGCTGGTCCATCTTGCCGAGCGCACCGACTGTGCGGCCGAATCCAGTTGAGAAGCATGAGCGTTCAACGCCTGCGCGGCGGTCTCCAGAGCTTCGGGCCCCGGCCCGCCGTGCATGAGTGCGGCGATGTCCTTGCCGGACGTTGGCTGCACACCCGGTGTCGGTATCGGGGGCGCTACGAGCGGTGGAACGGCGATGGATGGGGTAGCACCGACTGGGACGGAAGGAGCGCGGCCCCGGGAGCCGGCGGCAAGGGTCGCGGCGTTGGCCTTTTCCTGGTCTTCGTAGGTGGTGGCGCTGCTGGTCATCAGTGAGCTGGCCTGGGCGGTTTTGTGATTGACCGCCACGGTGGCGTTGACCAGCTCACTGATCGACGCCGATAGCGCGTAGGCGATCTTCACCGAGGTCGAGTCTGCCGCGCAGGGCGTAACTGCCGGCGCTGGTGCCGCCGCCTCGGAGCTGGCCCCCGACAGGCCAGCCCCGGCGGCGCGCACACCGTCGGGGTCGATGAAGAGATTTGCGCTACTGGCCATGAAGCAACCTTGATCTACGTCCGCAGCGTCTGCTGGTTCTCGTGCTCTTGATCGGCGTAGGTCTGCAGATTGCGGCGGATATGGTTGGCCACGGCCTGAGCGTTGGCGGCCAGGCGCTGTCCTAGGTCGTGACGAGCGGCCAAGGCGTCGGCGTAGGCCTGCCCGACCGTCGATGAGCCGATCTTGCCGAAGGCATGCCGGGCGGACTCGAGGGTGTCCGGGTCGGTGGCCATGCGTCGAGCTGCCTCCGCGCTCTCGTTATCCCACCAGGAGGCGTGGTCCTCCCAGGCGTCGAAATCCACCCTCAACTGGTTGGCCATGGTCTCGTCCTTTCGGTCATTGGGTCGTTTTCCCAGCGTAACCTCGGTGCTCGGGGGTTAGCGCGGCCTCAAAAATCCACATATCGGGCGCGGTAGGCGGCGATCTCGGACTCACTGGGATAGGTGTCGTCCGGTGGCATATCGGCGCCGAGTTCGTTCATACGTTGGCGCTGGGCGAAGCGGGCCCGCATCAGCGCCAGCCGGTGCAGGTGCATCAGACGCTCCGACAGGGTGTCTGCCGACCAGGTGGCGTTGACCTCCGGCTCGAGCTGCACCCGCACCACACCACCGGTGCCGTCCAGCTCAACCAGCAGCGCCCCGGTGCGCGATGTCTCGACGTAGGTACGTTCCTGCGTCTCGGCTTCTGACTGCATCCTGCGGACTCCCCTATGCCGTGGGGTTACCGGTCGGCGGCGCCGTGGTAACCGAAGCTGATGCCGGTGTGCCGGTTGCTGGCGCCGGCACCGTCACCTGCGTCCCGCCCCCAGCTGCCGGCGGTCCGGTCCAGCCTAAGAAGTCCGACGAGCTGGGCAGCGCCGAGACGGGTTTGAGCTGGCCATCTAGCCAGATTTTGCCATTGCCCATGTACATCACCGCGGATTTGGCCTCGAACTGGGCATAGTCGCCGGGTCGCAGACTGTTGCGGTCGACCGGATTCATCACCGGTGAGCCCGCCGGCGGGATCTGATCGCCATAGGCAGCGCTCACCGATGAACCGTTGAGAACGGCCTTCATTGCGCCCGCGCGCTGCGCGTCGGTGGCTGTCACCGAGGTTCCATCGGGCAAAGACACGGTGCGCTGCGGATCGGCCGCCGGTGCCGCCGCCGGTGCGGCCGCCGCCGGGGTATTGGCCGCCGGCTGCACCGTGTTCGGGTCAGCGGGGCCCTTGGCGTCCTGCGTGCCCTTATCGGCCGGTGGGTCATCAGTTTTTCCCTGGTCGTCTTTGAAGGCGTCTTCAGGTTTGTCAGCTTTTCCGTCACCCTTGGTGTCGGAGAACTTATCGTCCGTGCTGGCCGGGTCCTGACCGTTCTTATCGGAAAACTGTGAGGCCAACCCCGGAAGGGTCGAGCCCAGACCGCCCAGAGCGGGCCCCAACGCATCCAGCGGAGAGCCCCCACCGCCGCCCAGCCCGCCGAGCATGCCCGGCAACGCCGAACCGAGCCCGGCCAGCGAGGACATCGGGTCCATGCCCATGCCCCCCATACCCATCGGGCCCATGCCCGCCAGCGGATCGGTTAGCGGGTCAGCGCCGGCCCCGGCGTCTGCTGGAGGCGCACCCGCTCCGGCCCCAGCATCAGCAGGTGGAGCGGCATCCCCGCCCCCGCCACCACCCGAGGAGTCGCCACCGGACCCGCCCTCACCGCCAGCCGACCCCTTGTCTTCTCCCTCACCGGACTTCGGCCCATTGGTCCGGTACTCCTGGCCCAGCGCATCCATGATCGCGGCCTGGGTCTTTGCGTCGACCTGCGAATCACTGAGCAACTTTTGGATCTCACCGAACTTCTGATCCATGTACTTCTGGAACGCCATCACCGAGGCCGGGTCACCCATCTCCGGGGCGATCTGCTTGGACTTGGCCTGGATGTCGGCCAGGATCGCAGTGACCTTGTCACGCGCCTGCTGATTGGACTCGAAAATCTGCTTGAGCAGCGTAGCCAGCTTGTCATCGGTCAGGGCTGCGCCGTCGACATGCTTGTTGTACTGATCGCCGGCATTGGTCGCGCCATCGTTCAATCCGCCCGCCTGGTCAGCCGGCGGAGCCGGGGCCGGCGGGGGTGCGGCCGGTGGCCCGCCGGGTCCGTAGAGCGCAGTGTTGGTGCGCTGCAACGGAGTTTGTGACGGCGGGTGATCGTCATCGCCGAACACGCGACCCACCGCGGTCACGACTTTCACCGCGTTCACGACCGCCGGTTCGAGCACGTCCTCCACAATGTTGGGAAGACTCGGAAGGCCAAAGGTCACGAGCGGACGTCCTCTCTGTTCACCACGTCGCTGCTGTCTATGACGCTAAGCCCGGCTGACCCTCGATAGCTACGGGCATAGGAACTAATTCAGGACGTTCCCGCACCACCTCAGTGGCGGTCTGGCGGATCCGGGCGATGACATCGTGGTGACCCACGCCCACCTCCTCCCCAATGGCACGCAGCGACATCTGCGGGCGCACCTCGAACAGCCGCCACAGCGCCTGGCTCAGCGTGGTTTCGGAGTGATTGGTCAACCGGCCGCGGGTGTGGATCTCACGGGCCAACTGCAGCCACCGCTGGCCGCGGTCATGATCGGCCGGCACTGGCACCTCAACGGTGCGACGCGGCTGTGAGGAGGCCATTTCACGGGAAGGGTTGAAGCGCCACAATATTTGGACCGCGTGCGTGCTCCCCAAAATCCCGGCCGGTGGCACACATGCCACGGCGAACGCCAGCGCGGTCGGCAGCGGCGCTGTGGCCGGCAAGATGGCGTGCAAGGCGTTGCCGCCGACGCTGACCAGCGCTCCCCCGCCGAGCATGGCCCAGAAGAACTGCCTGTTCTTGCGCTGATCCGGGTACGCGGCGGTGGCCAGGATGCCCATCGTCGCCAAAACAATTGCGCCATCGACGATTCCGGGCCACAAGTACGGAAGCCATCCCGTCCAGCTGCCCGTTCGGCGCGCCAAATCACTCAAGGCGGCGAAGGACAGGATGAAGCTGGAGATGGCGATAGCCGCGGTGATGGCCACTGCGACTGCCCTACTCACCCGGACGAGCGGAGGAACCTCGCCGCGAGCGCTGTCATCGACCTCCGGTTCAAGCCAGGCCATTACGTCGCTCGGCACAGGGTTGAGGCCAGGGTGTTCCCCGTCGATGAACGGTGCCATGTTGTCCACTGCGGTCATGCCTCGCTGCTTTCAGGAAGGTGCGCCCAGTAACAGAAGTCGCATTGGGTGAGTGAGCCGAAGCCTGCCGATGCCTCTAGTGGAGTCGCCGGCGGGCGCGGGCTGATTTCCATCCAACATCGCCGAGCGGCGCAATAGCGACGCGCCAAGAATTCCGGTGGGTGCTGTCTGAGCCCGCCCGGCGAGGTTGTGTTCGGCCGCCAAGGTTGAGTTCTAGGGGCGGCGCGTCGCCACGGCAGATCATGACAACCTGATTGCGCTGCGGCTGGAGGCACTGTTGCCAAATATCTGGGTGTGACCAGGCGTGTCTGGTCGGTTAATCCGACCACTTCATGACAAACTCGGCTGCAACACGAGAACCAGGAGGCACATTTACCCCGTTGCAACATACCCTGCGTGGCTACGTCAGGCAGGAGCAAGTGGTCCCTGAAAGACGAAAGCCCCGCCGTAGCGGGGATTTCGCAGATCCGAACCGAAGCGCCAACTTCGGTTCACAAGCGACCACCACAACCGAATTCTCCGAGACCGATTTTGGCGCCAGCAACTCGCCTGCGTAGGCAAAGTAGCTGGCTCCAGGATAAGGGACACCCTTGTGAGCCGCAATAGCGCAGTGCAACCTGCGCCCGTACAAGGCTGGCGTCACCCCAAAAGCATTGCCCGCCAAGCTGCTCGGGCAGGCCGACCGTGACAGCGGCAGCCCACGGCGAGGCGCCCAAACCGTCGACCGCCCCGTCACCGCAATTGGTGTGGAAACGCCTTGCGCCACTGGTCGCCGCTCCCGGCCGATCACGGATGAGGCTGTGCAGCAGCGTGACTGGGAAGTTCAGCGACACCTCCAAGCGCACCGACCGGCTCCCTACACGCCCAGCCGCGGTGTACCTCTACAGTCACCGCCGCACCCACATGCTCTGGCTCGACTTCGACGCAAAGCGCCATGGACGCGCTGCCGTGGACGCTGACATGGCCGCTGCAACCTCATGGTTGACCCAATGTGGTGGCGAGGTGATCGCAGACCGTTCCACCAGCGGGGGCGGTCACCTGCTGTGTCCACTCGCTATTGGGACCTCAGCGTCACATGACGAAATTGTGCCTCTAGTCCGCTTGTTAGCCGCCCGGTTGCCCACGCTCGACATCACACCCAACACGAACCCCGAGACGGGGTGCATGACCCCACCAGGAAGCCCCTGCCGCGAAGGTGGCTACCGGCAGCTCGTCGGCACCCTCGATGACGCCGTTGCAACCTTGACCACGCGGTCAGAGCCAGACCTGCTCCCCCGACTCTGCATGCTGCTGGGCGTATTCAGGACCCGCGATCAGGCTCCGCGCACCGCCTCCCCCAGCCAAGCCGGCGACCGCAGCGCCTATCTCCATGGCACCGGCGACACCCAAACCATCGCGGCCCCCTACCTTCGAAGCGACCCGCTGCCTCCCGACGTCGCCGCCTACGCCACCCATGCAGCCATCGCCGCCACACGGCCGACGTGGCAGTCCAATCACGAAGCCCGCATGTCGGTCGTCACACAGGCCGTAGCCCGCGGCCACAGCCTGGCCAGCCTGCGGGCCATGATGGCACCCGGGGGACCGTGGGAACACGGACTTGGAACTGCCTACCGGCGGTATCAACATCGGGCCGAGGACGCCCTGGCCCGAGACGTCAACAAAGCCACCAGTTGGCTCATCGACAACGTCCTAAAATCCTCTCCCCCGCGGCACAAGAGTAAGTACTCACCGGGGGGGCACAGGGGGTACCGGGGGCCGCAGCCGCTGCGGGCGTGGCTAGCAAACGCCCTCGCGTGGGCGGATGGAGAATTCGCTGGACAGCGCTACCGCTGGACCGTGCATTGTGTGCTGCAAGCGGTAGCGTTCTATGCCCTGGTGGCTGGTGAGCAGCGTTCAGGTACGTGGTTGGTCGGCGTCGGAGGCCGCACGTTATCGCTGTCCGCAGGGCTGCTGAGCGAGGACAGCATTTGGCGGGTGCTGGCGGACTTGAGGGAACGACCTGGATCGCCGCTCATGCTGGTCCGGCACCATGTCGGAACCGAACCGGACGTATACGCTCTGACCAGTCAGAACATAGTGTCCCCGATACACAACAGGGCAGAACGGGTCAGAGTCGAACCGGTGCACGATGCCTGGGCCGTGTTGGGCCACCATCTTCGCCGGATCTACGAACTCGTCGTCCACCACGGCCTGACCGCGCGAGCGGACGTGTATGCGGCTGCAGCGCTTCCCCGGGCCACCGCTGACAGCATGATCGCCGACCTCCAGATCGCGGGCCTGATCACGACGCCAGGCAGAGGAATCGTGGGGCCTGGAAGTGCGTCACTTGATGACATCGCGGCCCGGCACCATCTACACCAGACACGTGACGAACGGCTGGCAAAGCACCGGGAGGAAAGAGCCGCCTGGCGGAGCTGGCTCGACGATCGGGAACGCCAACACGCCGTGGGTCTGCACGCAGAACCCTCGGACAGGACGTCGGAAACACCGAACGTGCCGGCGGACGACGTCGAACATTCGGCCTGGCTGGAGGCGGTGATGGCCACTGGCCCACCAGATCACGGGACTGGAAGCGATGAGCTTGACGCGATCGAACTCATCGCCGAACTGCTCGGCGGGCGAATCCTGGCCGCGTAGCCGTGAGGCTTAAGATGCTCGGGCTTGCGGCGCCAACTCCTGCCGATCGGCTTCCTGGAAATAGGTGTGCGCCTGGGCGATGATGGCGTCGATCGCGGGCGCGATCATCTCGGCTATCGTCGTGCCGGTTTCGTCTGCAAACTGCCTCAACGCCCTATGGTCAGCCTCGCTGACCCGACGGGCCACCATCTTCTCCTTCGCGCGGACCTCCCGACTGCGCCAGTCGGGTCGCCGCCGACGCGCAGTGGTGACCTTTGCCGTATTTTCCGCCATACGTCCGCTCCCCTCGCCTGCATCCTGTCGCGGCTGATCCGCACTGAATTGTCTCAGTATGTCGGATAAACCGACATTGACACTGTAGCCTCAGCCGGATCTGCATGCAGGCAGCGGAGGCGGCGTGTCCAGCGCCAAATTTGATGTTGGATAATCCGGCAAAATGGCATTTCAGGGACTCATCCGTGTCGGCGGGCAGCGGTATAGTGAGGGCCCGCAAGACGCATCGGGCCAGGTGAGGGGGAAGCCGCGTGAGCTCGTCGCCCCCACCGCAGCGGGGACGGCCGACCGTCTCACTGGCGCAAGCGGCCAAACTGCTCGGAAAAGACTGGCGGACCGTCAAACGGCTGGTTGAAAACGGTGACCTCGACGGCGGCTCAACACTCGAGGGTAAACGGCCGACCTACTACGTCTACGCCGATCAACTGCTATCGGCCGCTGCTCAGCCGGCGTCTCAGGATGCGAGCAGTCTCCTGGACACCATCGTAGGACTCCACCGAGAGCTCGAACAATCCCGTGCCGCGGAAGCGCACGCCCGCGAGGGTGAAGCACGGGCACGGGCCACCGCCGCCGCGACAGAAGAAACCAACCGCCTTCTGCAGGCAAACCAGGCAATCCTGCTCGGCGCCGTACAGGAGTTCCAGCACGCGAGCGACGCCGCAGCTGCTCTAGTCGACGACTACCGTGCGCTTACCGACCGACACTGGTCGATGGCCGGCCAATATCGCGACGCGGCGACGGGTTTCGCGAAAGCTGCCGATAATTACCAAGACATCCTCGGGCGACTGCTCACTCCCGACGACGCCAGCTCCCTGACCCAGCCCAACGATTAGGTCGGGGGCCCCACCGGCCCCCAGGTTTGGGGCGGTCAAGGGGGCTGTCTCGCCGCCCCGGACGCCAACCTAAGTCGGGGATACCCCTGGAACGATGTGCGTGACGTGGAAAAACCGCCCAGCTGGCCCGTAGAGGCGCGAAACCGCTCTGGTGCGTGGAACGGACGCAGCGAAGGCGTCGGATCAGCCCAGGAGCACGGTGGGCACCTCTGAGTCGATGCAAGCCTGTGCCACATCGACCGTTCTTGCCAAAAGGCCAGGTCGCACTCCCCGTGAGACATATGCGGGCGCAAAGGCGCGAAGCCAGATACACCGCCGAATGATGGGGTTGATTATCAATCTGCACTGAGGCAGAGCCACACGCTCAGTTGCGAGTCGGGGTCACCATGCTGTATGGCGTCCTGCTCCAAGTGGCGCGCACTGTTTACTTCAACGGTGATGCACTCAGTCACTAACACGCTGTGAGCAGCGCTATGGACCACGTCCTGCGATGCATCGCCTCACGAGTAATCGTCCACGCTGGTGGACGGGTTTGGTCCGTTGCACGTCGCATAGCGGTGCCTGAGGTTCTGTGACGCACTCGTGCACGGCCAGCACTCGCAGCGGTCATCTGAATTGGCTGACCCCCTCGCCTGTCTGCGTCATGTACTGCTGCGACCACGGTCTGTCGGCATGCAATGGCACGCGTGGACCACAACGCATGGTGTTCATCGGCCGATAGTGCATTGACTTACACCGGCACCCACCTTGTGCCACACGCGGCGCGCTCCATAGCCCTCACAGTCGATGCTGCAGTGGCCACCTCCATCGATTCAGCCACTGTGCATCACAGTCGGAATCACGCGTGATGCTTGGCGGTATGTGGTGCATCGCAGCAGGCCGATACTCAGGTTGTCTGCTTGGCGCACATGCAGGCTCCATATCTGGTCGTAGCCATGGCGGTAGACACGGTGTGTTAGCAGGCAATGGTTCGGGCGGCATGTCAGGCAGTGGATATGGTGGTCAGCTGTGCCTGCTATCGAGTCTGTAATCACACCTGACCGGGAGTGTTCATGCAGGCCGTGGGCCATGCAGTAGGCCACGGCGACTTCGACGGCCCGCCATCCATGGCATGTCGACGGTGACTCGGGATGGTCTGCAACGGGGCTTATCGCGTGAGGCGTTGCGGTGGGAAGCATGCAGCTGTCGGTGCTCTGGTGAAGATCGCCACCGCGACGCATCCAACCATGACGGCCGTTGTGGACGGAGGAGTGTGGACCACTACTGCGAGCAGCGTTACGGCTGCTGCGGGCATCCACGTGGTGTGTCACGGTTTGATCACTACTGCGTGGACGGCGTGGCGTCGACTTGCGGGCCGTACCTGGGTCGCTAGACTCTGCTGACCATGAACCGCAGTGTGCCCGCAGCCCTCGCGCCGGACGGTGCGTTACGTGGGCAGCCATCCGTAATTGAACAGGCCAGAGGGCTTTCATGACCGAAAGCGTAACCGCCTGGGCCGCGCCGGTGCCGACGATCGACTGGGCGCGTCTAGGCCACGTATATGCGGTCGCCAACGGTAAGGGCGGCGTTGGAAAGACCACAACGACGGCGAATATCGGGGCCCTGGTGGCCTCCGATGGGGCCCCGACTCTGATCATTGACCTCAACGGGCAGGGGAACATCGCCCACCTTTTGGGGTTCGCCAACACCGAGCTTGACGACCATGGGCGCGGCCTTTTCGGCGCCATCACTGGCGGCACACCGCTCAGACCTGTCCAGGGAGTGCGAGACAACCTTGACGTGATTCCCGGTGGGCCGTTCGTACGGCGCATTAGCGCCGCCGTGGCCGGCGACATGATGTCGCAGGAGTCGGCACCGTCCGTTCTCCTGTCACTCGCGGACAGCCTCCAGCGAATCGCACACAACTACCAACTCATCATCATCGACACTCCACCGGAAAATCCGCTACTGCTGGAGCTGGCCCTGTGCGCGGCTCGATTCATCGTGGTGCCGATGAAGACGGAGCTGATGTCGCAATTCGGCCTCCGGGAATTGGCCGGCGAGATCCGCAAAATGCGGGAGTTCAACGAGTACCTCATGTTGCTCGGAGTGTTCGCATTCGCGTCGGGCACATCCGCAACGAAGGTCAGGAAGGAGATGACCGATCAGATCGCGCGAGACCTTGGCGCTGATAACGACGTGATGATGTCAGCGTTCATCCGCCACTCCGAAGCGGTCGCCAACGACATGACCAAATACGGTCGGGTCGCCCACGAACTGGAACAAGAGATCGCCAACAACCCCAAGTACTGGGAGTTGCGTAGCGGAACCGCCAAGAGCACTGCTGTTGTCAGCAGTACGTCCAAACCTGTAGCCCGCGATTTCGCCAAACTCGCGCAAGAAATCCTCACCCGGGCCGGCGCGCGACGCGCCGAAATGATCGAGCAAGGAGTGTGGCCGTGAGCGGCAAGCTGAAGCACCAGGACATCCCCGCCGAAGATCTGTCGGACCTCGGCAGCCCCGCTCCCCGTGGCTCCGGGCTCAGTGGCCTCCTCGCAACTACCCCTGCTCCGGCCCCGGACCAGCCCCTCTCGGAGGCCCGAGTCGCTGATCCAGCAGAGGCCCCCCGGCCGCCAGTCTCCCCCCGGACGGTTCGATCACCGCGCCAGTCGAGCACCCGGTCTCGCACGCGGCCGACGACCGCGGTCTACGTGAGCCAAGGCGTCAAACAACGCTTCGAGGACTACCGGCATAAAGCGAAGAAGACCAACCTGCAGGTCGTCCTCGAAGCGATCACCGCCAAGCACGCAGACCTGACCGACATCATCAAGAGATCGGAGGTCAGTACTGCACCGGTCGGCGGTTCGCTGTTTCCCGCCGACCCCTCGGCGGTGCGGTACCTAGGCGGCGGCAGCGTCCAGATCGGATTCAGCCCCACTCCCGAGCAGGAAAATGTGCTCGATAGCCTCGGGCGCGAGCTCGGATTCACCACGCGCAGTACGTGGATTGCACCGATCCTCAACGCCTTCCTTCCCGGAAAGAAAGACACCTAAAGGCGGCCACTGCACATTCAGCCTTAGGCCCCGGCCAAGTGTTGCGAGGGGCTCGGCTAGGTCCGGGTTGCCGTCGCGGGCGGTACGAGCAGCAGGGGAGTGTTTGGCGGCTCGCTGACTACACTCAGCTCGTGGTGGCCTTGAGATGCACGAGAACAGGTTGGGTCGAGCCCGGGCCTCCGCTGGCCTGCCCACAAGGACATACACTTCGCGGTCCGTACCGGGTCTTGGTGGGCACCCAGCAGTGCGCCACGTGCTCAGCCCAGGGCCTCGGAGCGCATAGGTCTTTCACCTGCCGGACTTGCTCGGAAACGGTGTACGACCCGCCGCCGGGACCAAACTGCACATTTGTCGCCCTCGACGGCAGAGCCGCCCCCGCGGGCCGGCGCCAACCAGGCGGGGGAGTGGGTGGGTCTGCTCAGATCGCCACGCAGGCCAGCACGTAGCTGCTGGCCAGGACCGGCAGCACCGGCGAAGACCAGAAGAAGTAACCAGCCGGCCCCGTAGAACTGCGGCGACCAAGAATGAGAGCCGCCACCCCGAGTGTGACCAGGATGGGCGGCAACGGTCACCCAGAGATGAACCGGCATCGTCACCGCAACACCAGTAGCAACGGCAAGCCAGGCAAGATACCCCGCTGCCAGCCCGCGACCACGCCGAAAGCCTGGCGCACATGTTCCCTGGTCATCGCCCATTCTGGTACATGACTCCGATATGGAGAGCGCAGACCAAGCCGACGCGGACCGCTCAACGAGGATGGGTTACGACGGCAACGCGACAACATCGCTAAGGACGTCCGAATCGTGAACCACCAAGGAAAGCAACATAACTCGTTCGCGATACTTCCCCCGACGGCAGCGACACCGCGGCGGCTCAGTCCGCGATCTTGGCCAGGATCGCGTTGGTAATCTGCACGGGGCGATCGGCTATGTCGTAGGAGCACATCAGCCCGTCGACCAGTGCGTTGGATTTGGCGGCCATGAAGCGCGCACACGCCCATCGCTTGCTGTCGTCAGGCCGGCGGACCATCGTGGTCACCGCGCCAGTCTGCACAACGTCGCCGATCGTCCAGTGCGGGGGCGTCAATCCGTCACTGCGGGTCTCCGTCACCTGCCGACCAGTACAGGCTCTCCACTGGTCGGTGACGCGTTGAGCGGCGGCGGCCGCGGCGGCGCGGTCGGGGAAGAGCACAATCATCTGGGCAACAGCGTGGGCCCCCTTGGGGCCGGGGTCCTTATAGGTTTGGCCGTAGGCATCGGTGGCGTTCAGGCCCGCATAGACGCTGCTCTGCCCCCACAGCATGGAGCTAAGGCATTCCGGCGGGGTGTATTGGTCGCCTGGGTCGAGCTCGCTGAGCTTGGTGTCGACAGCGCCGGTCTCCAGCGCGGGTGAGCCGATGAGGCCTTGCATGGTCGGTAAGTCGATGAGCAGCTGGGGCAGCGCCGCGGCGGTAACCAGGGGAGTGGGGGAGTGGGTCGGTTCGGCCGGCTTGGACACCGGCTGCTTGAGGCTCGCCGTTCCCGGAACTGTTGTCGCGCATCCAGTTACGGTGAGCGCAGCCGAGCACAGAACGCCCGCGGCTGCGGCGATGGAACGCCGAAAAGGCGGGGATGTGGTCATGGCAGATACCTTTGATAGCAGCTGTCAGCGGTTGAGTTAAGCAGCCCGGAGCGGAACGCCGCGATCCGGGTGAAGCCGGCTGGCACGGTGTCGTTGTTGACATCGCTGGCGACGAGTCCGTTGCTGAGCAGCCCAGCGACAGCTTCGTCAAGATCACCCGCGGTGAGTTGGAGTTGCTTTCCCGACGCGACGTCGACGTGCTTGGCCATAGCGCGTTGCGCGAAGCCCGTCAGGCATGCCGTTCGCAGCGCTGTCGTCGCAGAGTCAAGGGGAAGACCTCGCTCCCGTTGCAGAGCCAGCAGGTATCGAGACGTCACCACCGACAACGCGGTGTCGTCGCCTTGGAGGAGAACGTGATTCGACTCGTCGGCAGGTGTTCCCATCTTCTGGAGCGCATCGAGATTGACGACGACGGTGTTCGCCGACGGGCAGTACCACGCCGGGGTGTCGGGGGTGGGGTGGGACGCGCAGCTGACGCGGGAGGCGTCGACGGCCAGGGCGGGAGGCTGCTCGGGGGCGAAGATCTTGCCGAGGATCTCCACCAACGTGTTCAGCGTCTCCTCAGTGATGGCGACCTGCCCGGACTGCAGCGCCCCGGTCGACTCGGCCTGGAGAACGAGCGGTAGATCGCCGCGACGGCGGGTGATCTCTTCCATTGAGATCGTGGCACACGCGCTAGGGCCCGCGCTGAAACCCTTCTGGACGGCGCTGACCCGATCCAGCGCTGTGCCATGGCCATCCTCGAGCAATTTCATCCTCCGCGGCGTGATGACCGGATCGCGGATGGTGATCGCGCCGGCCAGGACATGATTGAGACCGTCGCCGGTACTCAACGTGAACCGCGATGAGCGGCCCTCGGCCACCCAGCGCAGGTAGCTGCCGGCGAAGCAGTCGGCCTGCTGTTCGGCAACCAAGGTAGGGGTGTCGCGCTCGACGAGGTCGGCCATCTCCTGGATCGCGTGGCCGTACTCGTGTGCGAACAACCCAGCGACCGCAGTCTCACCGAAATACTGCTTGGTGACCGGCACCATCACCGCGCGATCCCAGGCAATGAGGTCATCGCGGGGGCAAAAGAACGCGTTGACCTCGTCATAGGTAGTTTCACCGCACAGCACCGGACTGGAGGGGTTGGTCGAGTCGTAGGACACCAGGGTGCCGACCGGAGCGAACGTGCCGTGCAGGCTGTGCGGATAGGCCTGGCGCCAGTACTCGGTGATGTCGTCGATGCTCACAGCTGCCAACCGGTCGACGGGTCCGTTATCGCTTCCCCGAACAGCTCCCGAGGGTGCTGGTGCGTTATCGCGCACGCCGGAAGCCCCGTCCTCGGCGACCAGGCCTGCTACCCGGAACGGCTGGTCCGGCCCGGACAGCAGGATTCCCGGGACCGTGGCCGCACAGCCTGAGGCGATCTGTGCAACCACCAATGCCGCCGCAGCACACAAACCGCCGCGCCTGCGCGCCCAGACGGAGCTTGCTGGAGTGCGCACAACGCGTCGAATCCCTTCGTCGGCAATGTTGCTGGCGTCCTGGCCATTCTGGCACCTCGGCCTGGCCGGGTGCACGGTGTTGTCGGCAGTGCCGCCTTGCGGCGGGTCGGGTCTCATCCGGGCACTTGACCTGTGATCACCCGAATAGCCTGGGATGCTTGGCCCTTCGGGTCATGCCCACACACCAGGACATCGATGGCGATGTTGCTGGTCGTGGAGGCAAAGCCCCGCTCACAGCCCCAGTCAGCTCCGGAAACGTGCTGCGACATGATCATCATGGTTCGCTCAGGGTTGGAGTCAGCGGTGCCCAGCTGCCAGAACTGGGTGGCGCTGGGGTTGTCGGGCGGCGAGTAGGTGATGGTGCGGGTGGCGCAGTCGCGCCACTGGCCGGCGATGCGGCTCTTGTAGCGCCGCAACGATCCCTCATCAGCGAACCCGATCACGGCTTGGGTGATGGTGTGCTCAGAGCCCGCGACAGAATCGCTGGCCGTGCTGACCGCCAGGCCGGTATAGGCATTGTCGGTGTACGACTCGGCCTCGCCCGGGCCCCAAGGGCTCGCGCAGTGCTGATCGCTGATGTCCTTGGCGGTATTGAGGAAACCGGCCGCCGGGCCGCGGACCTGCATCGCAGCGGTCGCACCGGTAAGAGCCGCGGCCTGCTCGGCCGACAGAAGCGAACCCGCCAGATCCGCCGACGAGAACGGCCCCACCGGGGAGGACGAGACCGCGGGAGTCCCCGATCCGTCGGTGAAGGCCGCCACGCCCCCCACGATGGTCGCGTGGCTCACCGGAGCCCCAACCGCGGCCGTCACCGCAACAGCGACGCCGGTAAGCGCGACCACGGTCAACGCCCGAGGGCCCCCGCGGCGAGTACCCGCGCCACGCCGCTGATAGTGCTTTAGTTTCAGATGAAGCGACATGGTGGGCAGCATAAGCGTCCAAACCACCCGAGTGCAATACCTGAAGTTAAAGCAGTACAGGCGTTACGGACCGCTAATGGACGTTTGCCGTGGCTGCGGTCGCCGCCGCGGGATAGCCATCGGACTTGGGAAGACACCGACAAATCGGTGGGGCGTGGCGCCCTATGACGTCGAGATTCTCACCTGGTGAGTTCCGCCTGCAGCAGGTCCACACGCGTCTCGGCATGCAATACTTGTTTCTGATGCAGTGGCGAGTTTCGGTGGCGTGGCGCATCAGGATTGGACGACAGGAGGTATTTCGTGGACTACACGCCGGCGCTGATCGTGCGAGTCGGTGATCGGGCCCGGGTGGTTCGCCCCAGCGACGGGCCGGTCGTGATCGGGCGTGACAGCGAAGCCGCGATTCACATTCCTGATGAGCGGATCTCCCGGCGGCATGTTCGCCTGGAGCCCCACACTGGTGGGTGGTTGGCGGTGGACACCAGCACCAACGGAATCTATGTCAACGAGCGCAAGCGCAGCTCGGTGCCGATTGCCGACGGCCTAGCTCTGCGTCTAGGCCACCCCACTGAGGGATTGCCTGTGGTGTTCGAACTCGCCCGGGACGGGCACACCCACCTGGCCCCGGTGATCGCTAGCCCTTCCGGCGCGGCAGCCCCGGCCCACGCCGCCCCTGCGCTGGACGACGACGAGGACCTCGACGAGGATCCTTCCGGCGACATCGATCCAGCCTTGGCCCACGTCGGTGCGGCCGTCGCTGCGCGCCGCGCTGAACTGGACCTCACTCAGCGAGGCCTCGCCCGGGACGGAATCGTGGCTGGTGCCACGCTGATCGCCCTCGAAAAGGGTCGACGGTGGCCGCGCAACGCGACCCTGGGCAAGTTGGAAGGTGCGCTGGGCTGGCAGCCCGGAACCCTCAACCAGCTGCGGGAAGAGGCTGCAGCTGCGAGCACTGATGCCGTGCCGGCTTCGGCGCTGGCGGATGTCATCGACCTTGCGCTGGTTGCCCTTTCGGCCCGCATCACGGATCTGCCTGAGCGCACTGAACCGAATTTCACATCCCGTGCCACGGCAATTCTGGCCGAGTTACACAAACTTGAGATCGCCACCGCCACTGCAGCGCGCAACGCCAGGGGCTCGGCAGCCCTAGCCGTAGCGCTAGGCGCCGTACGGGCCCGCTACAACGACCTCATGCTGCACGCCGCCCATGCCCCCAACGCCACAGTCGGACAACGACTTTACGCCGCGCGTCGTGCGCTCGGGTTGAGTGCAGATGAGGCGGCCAACGCCGCAGGGATCGACACCACCGAGCTGTTGTCGGCTGAGGCCGGCGAGCGACTGGAGGCGCGACCCACCGCAGCTCTCGAAGCGCTCCTTGACCAGCTTGCACCCGTCGCGCCCACCGCCTGACCGGTGATGCAGTGTCGAGACGGCGCATGCACCTCGACCGCAAGATCAGGCATTCAGCGCGGTGGATCCACCCACACAGGTGGGTCCACACCGATATTGACCATCTTCCCGGTCAGACCGACAGTGATCCAGTAGTCGTGCCAAATGCCGGTACCGTCGGCCCTCTGAGCATCGGCCGACCACTGCATTTCACCATCGGTGATGGTGACGATCATGGTGGCCGGATCGAGGCTGTACGTGGCGCCGTCGACGGACCGTAGCTTCGTCAATTTCACGGTGTTCATGTCGATTCCCGCCGAGCTACGGCCGGGCTTATCGGGCTTCTTGCACGATCCGGTTGGGCAGCATTCAGGAGGGTACGGGCCGCCCTGGAAGCAGTACTGCGAACGAGCCTGCACGGTGTCGAGGACTGCCTGCCGGCCGATGTCGTTGAGGCTGATCGCCGGCACAATCGGCTCAGCAGGTGCTCCAGCCAAGCCTTCCAGCAGTACCGGCTTAACCTCGGCGGTGACATCGACGAACCGGTTGGCCGAACCCACTGCCGGCAACCCAGGAAACAGTGTCAGCGTTGCAGCACCGCCAGTGGGCTGCCCGCCGATCGCCACAGCTTTCAGTCCCTCGTACGGCCCGTCAGCGGGGGCTTTCAATGGAACCTGGACCGTTGTGTTGTCGAGCTTCCACTGGCCCTCTACCTTTCTCGCCGTGACGTCGGCATGCGAGACCTGTGATCCGAATGTCGCCGTCAGTCGCAGCTTCTCGGTCGTGGCCACCTCACTGCCGAGGGGGTCAAAGGCGGTGACTGAGATATCGGTGACAGGTAGCGACGTCAGCCCGGCCTGCAAGACCGCCTCTGTCAACAAGTGGGTGTCGGCAGGGGCCGAGGCGCTCAACGACAGGGCCGTCTTCGCATCACCGGCCGCGAGGGCCTGTAGGTAGCGCTCACCGGCAGCGCGGGCCGCCTCGTGCTCCGCGGCGATGCGTTGGGTCTTGTTGTGCGCGGTCATCACAGTGAGGCCGATGACGGCCGCCGCGACTACCGCGACCGCGGCAACAACGGAGAGCACCACCGCTGTCCGCCGGCGGCGAGCAGGCGCCTTGGCGGGCCAGCTATCCGCGAAATCGGCGGCGGCGACCGCCGGCTGAGTCGACGTTAAGGACGTCGGTGGGGGGGTGGGCCAGTGTTGGGTGGTGGGGGCGTGGTGGGTTGGGGCTGCGGTGGTGTGGTCGGTGGTGGTGTTGGTGATGTGGGTGGACAGTGCGGCGGCGAAGTCGGCGCAGAGGGGGAAGCGTTGTTCGGGGTTTTTGGAGAGCGCGCGGGCGAAGATGGGGTCCAAGGCGGCCAGGTCGGGGCGGGTTTGTCCGGGCAGTGGGGGAGGGCTGCTCAGGTGGGCGCTGATGACGGCGACGGGGTTGGAGTGCTCGAAGAGTTTGGTGCCGGTCAGCAGGTGATAGGCGGTGGCCGCCAAGGCGTATTGGTCGGCGCGGCCGTCGATGTCGTCGCCGCGGAGTTGTTCGGGGGCGGAGTAGGCCACGGTTCCCACGGTCATGTTGGTCATGGTCAGACCGCTGATGTCGTTGAGGTTGCGGGCGATGCCGAAGTCGGTCAACAACACTCGTGGTGAGGATCCGTCGGTGGGGGTGGTGATCATGATGTTGGCGGGTTTGACGTCGCGGTGCATGAGGCCGCGGGTGTGGGCGTAGTCGAGGGCTTCGGCGACGGCGGTGATTATTGTGGCGACGTCGGTAGCGGGCATGCCGGCGGGATAGCGTTGGCGTAATTGGGCGCCGAGGTCGGGGGCTTGTCAAGATAACTGTGTAGGGAGTTCGGGCCGTTTCATTGTGGGTTGGTGCTCATAGTGGGAGTCGGTCGGGGAATTGGATGGCGAAGGTGTTGAGTGCTTCGGTCCAGCGGTGGGTTCCTTGTCCTTGGTTTCCTCGTTTCTGGTTGATGTTGCGGATGGCCAAATAGAGCAGCTTGATCGCGGCGGCATCAGAGGGGAACGACCCGCGGGCCTTGGTGACCTTGCGGAGCTGGTAGTTCAGCGACTCGATGGCGTTGGTGGTGTAGATGATCTTGCGGATCTCGACCGGGAACGCCAGAAACGGTGTGAACTCGGCCCACGCCCGATCCCAAACAGCGACTGCTCCTGGCGATTTCGTCTTCCATTCGGCCCGGAAGTCTTCCAGGGCCAGCTTGGCGGCCTCTTCGGTGGCCGCGGTGTAGATCGGGCGCAGTGCTTTGGCCATCGCCCGGCGGTCGGTGTAGGAGGCGTAGCGCATCGAGGCCCGCAGCAGATGCACCACGCAGGTCTGGACGACGGCGGCCGGCCAGACCGCGGTGATCGACTCGGGCAGACCGGTCAGCCCGTCGCAGCACACGAACAATGCATCCCGACAACCTCGATTGCGCAGTTCGGTGAGTACCCCGTGCCAGAACTTGGCTCCCTCGGTCTGCTGGATCCAGATCCCGAGGACCTGCTTGATCCCGTCGACGTCGACCCCGATCACGATGTGAGCGGCCTTGTTGGCCACCACGCCACCGTCACGGATCTTGAGCCGGATGGCGTCGATGTAGAGGATCGGATACACCGGATCGACAGGGCGGGACTGCCAGGCCGCGATCTCCTCGACCACGACATCGGTGACCCGCGAGATCGTGGCGGCCGACACGCTGGCGCCGTAGACCTCCTCGAGGTGTTCGGTGATGTCGCGGGTCGACATGCCTCGGGCGTACAGCGACAAGATCATGTCCTCGACCTGGCCCAGGCGCCGTTGGCGTTTGGGCACGATCGCCGGGGTGAAGCTGCCGTTGCGGTCGCGGGGAACCTCCAATTCGACTGGGCCGGCGGTGGTCAACACGGTCTTGCGGCCGTGCCCGTTGCGGGAATTGCCGGACCCGTTCCCGGCGGGATCACCGTGTTCGTAGCCGAGGTGATCAGCGATCTCGACGTCCAGAGCCCGTTCGAGCACAGCCTTGGTCATCTGGGCCAACAGGCCCTGCGGGCCATCGATCGGGGTACCCGAGGCCTCCGCATCGGCCAATAACGCGTCGACCGCAGAGGGCGGCAACACCTCAGAGAGCCGCTTGGCGGCCTCATCGCGTGAATCAGGTCGGGACAATGCTCACTCCTGTCCGGCGGTCAGTATGCCTGACCACCATTCAGGCCCAACCCCTTACACAGTCAATGAGACACGCCCGAGGTCGGTGCCTTCGACGTAGTCCATCGAGATCCACAGCTGGGCGTCGAATTCGCCGCGGTCGTGCACCCCGACGATATGGGGATGCCACAGTGAGGCCGCGAGATCGGCTTCACGAATGAAGCGCTGCCGGTACTCCTGGTCGGCTGAGACATCCGCCGGCAACACCTTCAACGCCTCACGCCGGCCCATCCGAGGGTGGGCCACCCGGTACACCTCACCCATCCCACCAACACCCAGCAAACCCTCCACCCGATAACCGGCGACCACCGAACCCGGACCCAATGGCATGAGCAAATCGTAGGACACTCGGGTTGAGTAGACCGGGACTAGGGCTGGACTAGGACGGGTTAGGCGTGAAGATGGCGGGATTGTTGCTCAGATCGACGGTGCCGCCGATCGGGACAGTGAAAGCGTAGTCAGCAGCGCCATAGGTGACCGTGGCATGCGCTGGCCAACGGACGATGCCACTCACGGCGACTTTCAGGCCTTGCGGATCAAACTTCGTCGTCACGTCGCCGAAATCGCCATTTCCCGCGACCGCGGTGCTGTCGGGCACCACATTGGCGCTGCTGCTGATGATTTTTCGGCAATCAGGCGGCGGTGTCTGGCCGTGATAGCAGTAGCGTCCCCACGCGTCGACTGCGTCATAAACAGCTTTTCGCCCCAGATCGGTCAGCGTGGCCTCTAGTCGCAACGTCGGGTCCGCAGTGGAGGTCAGCGCATCAAGGAGAAGCGGTTTGGTTGCTGCGGAGATGGCGATGTTGGGGTTAGACGAGGACACCTCGACAGGTCCGGGAAACAGCGCAACCTTTGTGGCTGACTTCACGGGCACGTTCCACACCGAAACCGCGCCCAACAGCGCGGTGTTCGACGAGTCCGAGGACAGCGACAGCGTGACCGCGGTGGTCTGCAACTTCCATTCATCGCCGTTGCGGCGCATCGCGATACGGGTTTGGCTCGGTTGATCACCGAAGCGGGCCTTGAGCACCACGAACTGAACCTGCTGCGGATCATCACCGGGTCCCGGCGGCGCCGCGGTGACGCTGACATCGGTGATCGGGGTGACCGCAAGTTGCGCCCGTAAGACCTCGTCGGTGAGCATTCCGGTGTCGGGAGGCGGGGACGCGCTCAACGACAGGGCCGTCTTCGCATCACCGGCGGCGAGAGCCTTGAGATAATGCTCGGCAGCCGAGCGAGCCGATTCGGCCGTTGAAGCTGGAGCTGCCGTATCGCCGTCCCCTCCGGATGCTGTCATGACGCCGATGAGTGTCGCGGTGGTCACGACCGCCAGGCCGGCTGCAGACAGGGCGATCGTGCGGCCTCGAAAGCGACGCCATAGAGGCCGCTGCCCGTGCGTAGCCGGGACCTGCTGGCGGGCGACCGGTGGATGAGGCCGCGCGGCGGGCGAGTATCCCACCAGAGCCGATGCAGGCTGCCAATGCTGATCACCGACATCAGACGTGGGTGGGGGGGTGGGCCAGTGTTGGGTGGTGGGGGTGTGGTGGGTTGGGGCTGCGGTGGTGTGGTCGGTGGTGGTGTTGGTGATGTGGGTGGACAGTGCGGCGGCGAAGTCGGCGCAGAGGGGGAAGCGTTGTTCGGGGTTTTTGGAGAGTGCGCGGGCGAAAGTGGGGTCCAAGGCGGCCAGGTCGGGGCGGGTTTGTCCGGGCAGTGGGGGAGGGCTGCTCAGGTGGGCGCTGATGACGGCGACGGGGTTGGAGTGCTCGAAGAGTTTGGTGCCGGTCAGCAGGTGATAGGCGGTGGCCGCCAAGGCGTATTGGTCGGCGCGGCCGTCGATGTCGTCGCCGCGGAGTTGTTCGGGGGCGGAGTAGGCGACGGTTCCCACGGTCATGTTGGTCATGGTCAGACCGCTGATGTCGTTGAGGTTGCGGGCGATGCCGAAGTCGGTCAACAACACTCGTGGTGAGGATCCGTCGGTGGGGGTGGTGATCATGATGTTGGCGGGTTTGACGTCGCGGTGCATGAGGCCGCGGGTGTGGGCGTAGTCGAGGGCTTCGGCGACGGCGGTGATTATTGTGGCGACGTCGGTAGCGGGCATGCCGGCGGGATAGCGTTGGCGTAGTTGGGCGCCGAGGTCGGTGCCTTCGACGTAGTCCATCGAGATCCACAGCTGGGCGTCGAATTCGCCGCGGTCGTGCACCCCGACGATATGGGGATGCCATAGTGAGGCCGCGAGATCGGCTTCACGAATGAAGCGCTGCCGGTACTCCTGGTCGGCTGAGACATCCGCCGGCAACACCTTCAACGCCTCACGCCGAGGTAGCCGAGGGTGGGCCACCCGGTACACCTCACCCATCCCACCAACACCCAGCAAACCCTCCACCCGATAACCGGCGAACAACGAACCCGGACTCAGCACGATGTCGCCCCCTGCGACGAATCTGCAGGAACTTGGCCCCAGCAATGTTGGGGGCGCTGGTCGGCGAGGCGAGTGTCGACGTGCATCGGGCTCTTCTCGCTATTGGGGCAGGGAAATCTGGTAGGCGCCATTGTCGTCTTGGAATGTTGCGGTGATCTCTCGTTTCACCCCGTCGATGCTGACGTTGCACACGAAGGTCGCGCCCTTCTTGACGACCGGATTACGTCCCTGATTGCACACCGCATCTCGCACGTGGCCCGGGCCGTAGCCGCTGACATCATCGCTCAACAACGTCTGAATGTTGTTCTGCGCCTGCGTAATATCCAGTTCAGTGCGCGTGAAGAAGCCGGGAACCCAGAAGCCCGTGACCAACACAACTGCTACGACAACGGCCAGTGCGCCCAGAGCAGCGATGATCACTGGAGCTTTGCTGCGCCGCCGCGGTGAGGAGACACCGAAGTCGGCGAATCCACTCGACTGCGGCGGTGGCACCGGAACATGGGCTGCGTCGGGCCGGCCCGGCGGTGGATAGGGCGCCCACGGCTCAGGTCGGACGGGTCCTGCGGCGCGAGCAGCGGGGCCCGCGCCATAGGGATACTGAGGCGGCGCTGTTCGCGGCGGAGGTGGCGGGGGCCGGCGGGCGCCGGTCGAGCCCCGCGGCATAGGGGAGACAACCGTGGTTCGTTCGTCGGCCGGCGATGGCGCCGCCGGTCGTGGAGAATCAACCCGCTGATTATCCTGCGGCGCGGCTCCCGGCTCTGGTCGAGCTGGCCCACCGGGAGGTGTCGAGGACCCCGAGGTCGGCCACGGTCGAGTCTGGTCGGATTCATCAGAGGGCGCCACCGTCGATCTCCTCTCCGCGAGCACCTTTGCCAGTGTTACCACACCACAGCCCTTCCCGGCGCTTTCGGACCCGCACCGCCGACCAGCACCAATCTAAGCTGCGCTGGGTTTTCGGTCGGCGTTGTGTCGACGGCGCCGCACCGAAGGCGACGGCAACGCCGGGGCGGGCAGATTGGGCAGCTCAACGCTGCGTCGGCGCTCGAACTGAGTCAGCAGGTAGCGGTAGGCCGCCTCAAGAAGCTCGGGGCTGCTCTTGTCTCCGGGCAACGACAGCCCGCCCCACACGCCGTACTCCTCACGAGCAGCGACAGCGTTGAACCCGCAGCGGCCGATGAAGGGGCAATCCTGACAAGCCCTCACCGCAAGAATCCGGTCTTTAAACTGCGAGAACCAGAGCTCCTCGCCGTTGCGGGAACGCCGAGAGTCAACGATTCGGCAGGGCGTGGGCTCGGCGGTGTGGAATAGACGCACCTCCACGGTCTCACCAGGGCCGACGCGTGCCGCCGACTCGTCGGCGGCGCTGTGGTGCGAGGTCATCGTCGGTCCGCCCTCGCGTGTTCGGAAGTGCAACGGCACCGCCTTGACCCTGCAGAACCCGACCAACGGCCCGACATCCATTGGCGCTTTAGTAATAACTGAAGCATCATGGCGCCGAGCGTAGCTATCGGACGCGTCTGATGCAACAGCTATAGTTAAAGCATATGGCGGAGAGTGATCTTTGCGCCTACCGCTAATCCCCAGTTTGTACCCACTGAAATGGGGTAACGGGTCTACGGATCATCGCTTGGCGGCATCGGATTCACCACGGGCGCTTCAACTAGTGGAAGGGTCACGATCGAATTGGGTGGGTCTGCATCAGTGGCAACTAGAGCGACGATCTCGCCTAGCTGCGACGGGACCACAACATCGGCGCGAACGTCGCGACCCACGCATGTTCCGGCTTGCCGGGCACTGACCCCCTGCCTGAGGCCGCCGGGCGAGGGGTTTGCGTGTCAACGACATCCCTACTTGCCCTTCACTTCTCAGGGCAGTGCAATGCGCAGAGCTTTGCTGATCTCCTGCATGGTGGGCGGGGATAGGGTCCCGAGGGACTCGGTCAGTTCGTCGTGATAGAGCTGCACGATGTCGTCGACCAGGACGAACCCGACGAGGGGGTCGGCGGCGGTGAGCGGCACGACTGTCGGCACATGTGCGTTCTTACTGGTGGTCGTTATTCTGGCCGCCAGCACAGTCTCCAGGTTCCTGTTGCGGGAGTTGTTGCTGAGGATCACCCAGGGTTTCGAGCCGTGTCCCAGATCGACTCGGTACGCCTGGCTGCGCAAGGCACGGCTCATAGGTGGCGCTCGGTGCGTCGCGCATAGCGATCGCGTGCCGAGCGCCGCTCGGCGTGGGCCGGTTCACTGTTGAACTCGCCGGCCAAACTCGCGTATCCGGCATCGAGGACGTGTTCCTGGAGCGCTTCGGCTCCCGCTTGAAGGAGCACGCGTAGTGCGGCGGCCTCGGATTTGATGTCGGCCTCGCCGTGTCGGCTTGCCCATTGGCGCAGCACCTCGAAGGCCACAGAGCCCTCGTTGAGGTAGGGCTCGATGGCTGCCTCGTCGGCGTCCTTGAGAATCAGACTCACTCGCTTACTCATACCTCAAAAAATACACCACAATTGAGTGTATGAAAGTGTGCAAGCAATAGCGCGCTTCGGACGCGGGCCCGGAGTACCTGTCACACGTTGATCAGCGATTACCCTGGTTCAGGGCTCGTTTGATGGTGGAGACGGAGACGCCGAGTTGGGCGGCGATGGAGGTCGGTTTCTCGCCGTAATTGCGCATCCGGCATGCCAGCGCTGCCTGGTAGGCGTCGAGTGCCCGCGGCCTTCCGACGCAGGCACCCGCGGTGGGCGGCTGTGTGGCGGAGGTGAGGTTGGCCAGCGGCAGCATCATCACCCGCGGCAGGGTTGGGAAGCGCCCGTTGCGGCCGCCGTTGCGGCTGTCGGCCTTCATCCGTGCATAGACCACCCGCGCGAGGCGGCGCTTGAGTGAGCGCAGCGCGCGTTGGCGGCTGTCGCCCTCGTCGATCCGCCGCTGGAAATAATCCCGTCCCGGGCCGGGGTGGGTGATCTGGACCATGGCGATGCGGTGCAGCGCAACGTTGAGTTGGCGGTTGCCGTGCCGGATGGGCCGCAGCGGGCGGGTGGTCTCCCCTGACCAGTGCGGGATGGGCGCCACCCCAACGTGTCGGGCGAAGGCGGCCTCGCTCTTGAATCGGTCGATCCCGGCGACCTCGGCCACGATCTTGGCGGCCGTCAGATTCCCGCAGCCATGGATGCCCAGCAGCGCGGGCGCCGCCTCGTGAACCCGCCCATCGATGCGGCGCTCCAGTGCCTGCGCGGTGTCGATGAGCGCGACGATTTCATCGAATTCGTCGCGGGCGAGTTCGGCGAGCAGCCCGTGCTGGGTGGCCAGCCAAGTCCGCAGTTCCTCGCGGGGCTTTCTGTATTCCCAGTTGCGAGGCTCTGCCCAGGCCGGGTCGAGCTGGTGGATGCGCTCGAGCATGCGGCTGATGAGGGCGACGCGGTGCTGCACGAGGTCCTCGCGGCGGTCGACGAGCAGCCGAAGTTCCATCGAGTGCGCGTCGTGGCAGGCCACCGGAAGGTCGGGTTCGCGTAGCACCGCCCGCGCCGCCGCGAGAGCGTCGATGGGGTCGGACTTGCCTAGCTCGCGTGAGGAGGCGCGCGAGCGGCTCATCAAATGAGGGGGGACCCGGATCACCTGTTGTCCTGCGGCTAGCAGGTCTCGTTCGAGACGCGCGGTCAACGTCCTGCAGTCTTCCACTCCCCACACCAGGTCGCGGCCGAATCGAGCTCGCGCCCACCGAAGTGCTTCGCTGTGACCCTCGGTGGTCGTCGCGACGGTTAGTTGAGCGAGCTTGCGGCCCAGCGGATTTACCGCTACCAGAGTGTGACTGCGCTTGTGAGCGTCGACGCCGATGACCGCATCCACTAGTCTCACGCACTCCCTGGCGGGCGGCGGCAGAGCTGGTAGTCGGCGGGGCTGCCCGGTGCCGGCATGCCTCCATAGAAACCAACCGGGCGGTGGTACGTATCCAAGTTGGCCAGACACCAGGCATCGACCGCAGGTTCTGTGCGACCCTGCGGCGCCGACAGGAATAGACACTCGATATTCACCATCGCCTCACCCGCGTCCGAGCGCCCCGCCGACACCAGATTCACAAGCCAGCCGTGCGGCGGCACCAGGTCAAGAAGTCAGCATCGAGCCCTCCGGACTGCTTAGGATTTCCCGGTATGGCGCCTGGTAAACGGCGGCAACGGGTATTGGTGCACGCGCGGCCGCCTGCTCACCCGGACTTCCAACCATCAAGATGTTCGGGCGCTCAGGTGAGCATGAACATCCCATTGCGTCACAGTGACGCAACGCGGCGGTCAGGTACGTCGATAGACATCGGCGCGGTGGTCGATGCGGTGCACCCAGATGGTCGCCACAGGGTCGTCGATGTGGTAGAGGAGTCGGTAGGGGCCCCGTCGTGCGCTGTATTGGCCGGCCAGTTCACCCCCAAGCGGTTTGCCAACGCGCCGGGGTCCGCGGGCCAGGTCTCCGAAGGCGAACTCGATGACTGCGGCGAGGATCCGCGGTGGGAGCTTGTCGAGGTCGCGGCGCGCGGTGGCTGTGAATCGTGTCGTGTAGCCGTCTGCGGGATTCACTTCAGCGCGATCGCCGCGGAATCTGGTAGGCGGCGCGAATCTCGTCCTCACCGTAGGTGCGGCCGAGGGTAACGTCGGATTCAGACTCTGCGACGGATTCGGCGATGCCGGGCTGCGACAGCCAGTACAGCGTCTCTTGGATCGACTCCCATTCATCGACGCCGATCAGTACCGCGGCCGGTAAACCATTCTTGGTGATGGTGATCTGATCCCGCGTCTCACATACGGCGTCGACATACTCGTTGATCTTGCTTTTCAGCTGCGATATCGGGAGTATCCTCATGATGAACAGTGTAGACCCAAATATAGGTCTGTACCAGACCTGTATTTAGCCGATAACAGAGAGATTATGCCAGCGGTAATTTGCTGTCCCCCTGTCTGTCTGTCCGCCGGTCTGGCGCTGGGAGTGTTCCCGACGCTGGGGTTGCCCGAGCAGACCTACCGTACGTGGCAGCGCGACGCCCCCGTTCAAATTCACCGCACTGGCGGTGTGCTTGCCCACATTCGCGACACCGAGGACATTCACAGCGATGATCTCGGGCGCTGACTCCGTCTCCGGCCCCGGTATAGGGGACTCCAACACCGAAGGCCCCTTGGCGGCAATGCTGTACTCGGCGGCGATCACCGGCGAAGGGATGGACTGGGTACTGCTGGCCGTCGGCAACATGGAGTCGGACGATGACAAGGTTCCCACTAAGCTGGGCAGGCAGATGGCAGCGACGGCTGTTCGGGTCAATTTGCGGTAGCGTTGCCGGACAGCAGCAGTTGCACGGCTCGGTCGATGTGGTCCCGGGCCTGCGCGGCCGTTACCCGTTTGCGGATGAATCCAACGAGGTTGGCCAGCCAAACATCGGCGACCAGGCCGGCAATCTGACGGTCATAGTCGGTGGGATCGCCGCCACCGAGGGTTCTGGCCAGGAGTCGTTCGATCACGTTGGCCGCCTGGTTGACCGCGCTGGCGGCAGTGGTGTCGGCGACGACGAACGCGCGAGTCATCGCTTCGGTCAGCTGGGGGTCGCGCTGCCAGTCGGAGTGCAGGTGCGCGGTGAGCATTCCCAGCCGCTGCTGGGGTGTGGAGGCGACGGTCGACCAATCGCGGGAAGCGTCGAGGCGTTGGAACTCACGGGTCAGCGCCGACACGAGCAGATGGGTCTTCGACGGGAAACATCGGTACAACGTGCCCACAGCAATACCCACCTGCTCGGCTACAACCCGCATCTGGACGGCTTCATAGCCACCTGCGGCGGCCGCCGTCAACGTCGCGTCCAGGATCACGTCGTGACGACGGCTGGACGTGTGGGGACCCCGCGTCGACACGGCCGCTCGTCGTATCGAATTCGCCTCGGGCACTGCCGATGTGACATAGAGCAATGATCAGAACCTGTGGATGAGCCTCGGTGAGGGGGCGTGAAAGTGGGCGCACCTTCCCGAGGATGATCTGAATATCCGAAGGTCCGATCATGAGCCGGCGTTGGCGCGCTGGTTCGGGAAGGTACGCCCATGCTCACCGTAGTTCACGATGCCATCGAGGCCAACGAAAGCACTGGCGGTGCTGGTCGGTCGTTGTTGGACGAGATCGTCCGCGACGGCGCCCGTCAGATGCTGGCCGCCGCGTTGAAGGCTGAGGTCGCCGCCTACGTGGCCCAGTTCGCCGATCAGCTCGATGAGAAGGGGCATCGGCTGGTGGTCCGCAACGGCTATCACCAGGCCCGCGAGGTGCTGACGGCAGCCGGGGCAGTTGAGGTGAAAGCACCGCGAGTCAACGACAAACGCGTCGACCCCGACACCGGTGAACGGAAACGGTTCTCCTCGGCGATCCTGCCGGCCTGGGCACGCAAGTCACCGCAGATGAGCGAAGTGCTGCCGCTGCTGTACCTGCACGGGCTGTCCACCAGCGACTTCACCCCCGCTCTGGAGCAGTTCCTGGGCTCGGGTGCCGGGCTCTCGGCCACCACGATCACCCGGCTGACCAGCCAGTGGCAGGACGAGGCCCGCGCGTTTGCCGCCCGGGACCTGTCGGGCACCGACTACGTCTACCTGTGGGTCGACGGCATCCACCTCAAGGTCCGCCTGGACCAGGAAAAGCTGTGTCTGCTGGTGATGCTCGGCGTGCGCGCGGACGGCCGCAAAGAGCTCGTGGCGATCACCGACGGCTACCGGGAATCGACCGAGTCGTGGGCTGATCTGCTGCGCGACTGTAAACGACGCGGCATGACCGCACCCGTGCTCGCCGTCGGCGATGGCGCACTCGGCTTCTGGAAAGCGGTACGCGAGGTGTTCCCGGCCACCAAAGAACAGCGGTGCTGGTTTCATAAGCAAGCCAATGTGCTTGCCGCCCTGCCGAAATCAGCGCACGCGTCGGCGTTGTCGGCGCTCAAGGAGATCTACAACGCCGAGGATATCGACAAGGCCCAGTTCGCGGTCAAGGCCTTCACGGTCGACTTCGGGGCCAAGTACCCCAAGGCGGTCGCCAAGATCACCGACGATCTGGACACCCTACTGGAGTTCTACCACTATCCCGCCGAGCACTGGATCCACCTACGCACGACAAATCCGATCGAAAGCACCTTTGCCACAGTACGTTTGAGAACCAAGGTCACCAAGGGGCCGGGATCACGTGCGGCTGGTCTGGCCATGGCCTACAAGCTCATCGACGCCGCCGCGGCCCGCTGGCGTGCCGTCAACGCACCACACCTGGTCGCCCTGGTCCGCGCCGGCGCGGTCTTCCACAAGGGCAAACTGCTCGAACGCCCCACCGAAATCACCCCACCGACACCGCCCTCAGACGGCGATCAGCAAGCCGGAACGGAGGTCGCCTGAAACACGCCGATCCACAGGTATTGACAATTCCTCTGTGACATAAGAGCCCTTCGTGGTTGCCGTCACAGCGGCCCATCCGGCGAGTTGGGAAACGTCTGGCTCGTGGCGGCGAACCGTTTCAGCAGGTCACCGAAGCCCGATAGATCACCATGGGCGGCGAAATGATCGGTGTTGACGGTGACGACCACTGCGCGGGGGGTGAAGCAGCGGGTGACCCCATCGCTACCCGTGCCCGCGCTGATGATGGTCAAAGCACGTGTCCCGCAGCGGTCAAACGGTCGTCGAGGCGTGGGTAAACGCGTCGGGCGTTGATTTCGAACACTCTGCGTGCGTGCTCAGGAAGTAGGTGGAGTTCGTCGATGTAACGTTTGGTGTCGTCCCACGCAGCACCTGTCTGGGGATTGCATCCCCGCACCGCACCCATCATCTCCGAACCAAAAATGACGTTGTCGGCGCCAATCACGCGCAACAACAGATCGACACCCGGTCGATGGTAAACGCAGCTGTCGAAAAACACGTTGGTCATGACGTGACTTGTTATGTCACCTCGGTTGAACCTTTCCGCCAGACCGTGGTAGCGACCCCAGTGGTAAGGCACGGCGCCGCCGCCATGCGGGATTACGAGTCGAAGGGCGGGAAAGTGACTGAAGAGGTCCCCTTCTATCAACTGCATGAAGACAGTAGTATCGCCGTGCAAATAGTGTGCGCCGAGCGTGGAGACATTGGGATTGCACGAGGTCGAAACATGGATCATGGCCGGCACGTTGAGCTCAGCAAGGGTCTCGTAGAGCGGATACCACGACTCATCTGTCATCGGTTTGCCGGACCACAGCCCGCCCGACGGGTCGGGGTTGAGGTTGCAGCCAACGAAGCCAAGTTCTGACACGCACCGCCGGAGCTCTTCGATGCAAGCCTTCAGGTTGCCGTCCGGTGTCTGCGGGAGCTGACAGACCGCGGCGAAATTGTTGGGGAACAGTTCGACGGCTCGGTGCACCAAGTCGTTGCAGGCCCTCGCCCACGTGGACGCTAGTCCGGGATCGTCAACATGATGCTCCATGCCTGAGGCTTTGGGGGAGAACAGCACCATGTCCACTCCGCGTTGGCGCATCAGCTCGAGTTGATTGGCCTCGAGGCTGTCGCGGATCTCATCGTCGCTGATCCGAGCCGACCTAGGGTTACATCCGCCCAGCTGTGCGTCACGAAACTGTTGGTGGGCGTGCGGCGTCGTGGTGTAGTGGCCGTGGCAGTCGATGATCATGACAGCGTGTCCAGACTGTCGACGTAGGTGAGGCCGGCATCGGCGAGTCTCCCGCGCATCTCGTGCACGTCAATGCTGAGTTCTCCGCGCCGATACCTATCTCGCAAGGCAGCCTCGCGGGCAGTGCGTTGTTGCGTTGCGTTCAGCACTTCGATGACCGCCGTGCGGGGGACTACGACGACGCCGTCGTCATCGGCGATGATCACATCGCCAGGGTGGACCAGCTGTCCGGCGCACACCATCGGAAGATTGATGTTCCCCAACTGTTGCTTGACCGTGCCTTTGGCGCAGATGTGCTTCGACCACACCGGAAAAGCCATCGCAGTCAAGTCGGCGACATCTCGGCAACCCGCCTCGATGATCAGACCACGGATGCCGCGGGCCTGCGCTGACGCGGCCAACAGATCGCCGAAGTAGCCCGCGTCGGACGGCGAGGTCGGAGCCACCACCAGCACGTCGCCGGATTGACATAGTTCCACCGCAACATGAATCATCCAGTTGTCGGCGGGGGGTACGCTGACCGTGACGGCGGTGCCTGAAATGTGAGCGCCCCGGTAAATCGGCCACAACTCTGACGACAGCAATCCCGTCCCCTGTTGCGCCTCGTGAATGGTGGCAACACCATGCTCGCCAAGAGCATCGACGACCTCGGCTGGGGGCCGGTTGATCATGCGAACGACAATTCCAGCCCGGTTCACTTCCATGGCATCAACGACACATGTATGACGTCCGGATCAGCCTTACCGCCAACGCAGTTGATTGCACGGTCGACGTGATCGAGGCCGAATGTGTGCGTGGTCAGCCGTTCCAGCGGGAACCGGTGCGAAGCTAGCTGCTCCAACGCGAGTTCGCAGGCTTGGAAGCTATGGCCGCGGGCGCTCTTGATGGTAATCGCCTTCTCGGTCAGCTTCTTGAGCGGGAAATCAGGAAATGTCGCCAGTTCTCCTTGAAGGACCATCGCGCCGCCGCGACGCTTGAGCACGTCGATGCCAACTAGCACCGGTGCGACGCCCGCTCCGGCCGTACAGTCCAACACCACGTCGACCCCCTCGCCGCCGGTGATTTCGCTGATCCGTTCCACCGGGTCCTCGTTCGACACGTTGATCACGCAGTCGGCGCCGAGGGTCTTCGCAAGTTCGAGTCGTGCGGCATCGCCGGCGGTTCCGGTGACGATGATCAACGAGGCGCCGGCCTGTTTTGCGGTGACTGTCTGCGACAGCCCTTGTTGCCCAGGACCTTGGATGAGTACGGTGGACCCGTATCCGACTCGTGCGTCGAACAGCGTCCACTCGATGCCGTTAGAGAGCGGCGTCACGATTCCCGCAAGCTCGTTAGATACCTCGTCGGGCACCTTATGCAGCACCGCATTCCAGGGCAGATAGACATACTGTGCGAATCCTCCCCATAGGTGGAAGGGATTCTCGGCGGAGGTGTAGCCGTAGCGCCGGGCGTCGCGGTTGGTTCGCCAGTCCGTGGCCTCGCAGTGGCGGTACTGGCCGCGGTGACACCACTCGCATTGATAGCAGGGCACGTAGTGCTCCAGGAAGACGCGATCACCCTCGCGTACCCCGCGCAGCTTGGTGAACTCGCGGCCCGCCTTGGCGATCACGCCGACGTTCTCGTGACCCATGATCACCGGCCCCGATATCACCGGCTTGGCGTACATCTTCACGTCGGTGCCGCAGATCCCGGCAACATCGACTTTCATCAACGCGCCGTCATCGGGGATGTCGGGCATCGGGAATTCGCGCAATTCAGTTGTGTTGGCGGCGGTTCGAACCGCCGCCAAGACCTGCTCGACCATCCTTGCCCCTTACCAAGCCAACACCACGACAGACCGACTAATGGTATTATAGTTTTATTGTCAGCCGACTCCCAAATTCAGGCCGGCAAAGGAATGGCACCACATGGCAACGATCCAGATGAGGACCGTGGTGCGCCCGCAGGGCAACGTGGAGGCGATCGTGGCCCGCGCGGTGGCTCCAGTTGGATTCGCGCTGGACTTGCAACATGAGCCTGTCCTCACGCGGGCGTTTCGTCGCATGGTCCGCGAGCTTGCCTATGACGTATGCGAAATTTCTTTCACGACCTATCTTTTGGCGAAGGCGCACGGTAAGCCGTTCACCGCGCTGCCGGTGTTCTTGATGCGCGACTTCCACCATCGATCAATCAAGGTGAACGTTAACGCGGGGATTCGACACCCAAAAGATCTCGAGGGTCGGCTCGTCGGCGTCAACCGGGGATACACCGTGACCACGGGCGTATGGGCGCGAGGAATCCTGGAGTCTGAATACGGCGTAAATCTCGACGCCGTCACATGGGTCATCTCCGACGACGAACACGTCGCCGAATATCGGTTACCCAGCAACGTCGTTAGGGTCTCACCCGGACGCAACTTGTCCGACATGGTCGCGAAAGGAGATCTGGCCGGTGTCATCGGAGTCGAGGTCGACCACCCTGACGTCGTGCACTTAATTCCCGAAGCCGGCGACGCAGGTTTCGAGGCACTACGGAAGCGCGGCCACTATCCGATCAACCACCTCATCGTAGTCAGGGACGACGTCTTGCAGAACTACGACAATGTCGCGCCTATCCTGTTTGATGTCTTCGCCGAGGCGAAGAACAGATACGTCGCGAAACTACGGGACGGTACCATCGCGCGGCCCGACGCGAACGACCTCCGCTATCGCCGGGTCATCGAGATCACCGGCGCTGACCCGCTACCGTACGGGATCGGCCCCAATCGCGCGATGATCGATGAGCTCATTCGACACGCCGTGAACCAGCACATCCTGGCCGAGCCGCCGCTGATCGAGACCCTTTTCGCCTAAGTTAAATTTGCGCGAGGAAGTCAACAAGCCGCCGCTGGACGGTCGTCTGAGTCTGTTCCGCGACCGGGATATCCCAGTACTCGGCCCGCGGCAGGCATTCCTGTAAATACCGTGCAGCAGACGTCGCGTGTGAGTTGTCCTGGCCCGGGACGACCAATGCGGGGATTTCCAGCCCTAAGAGGTCTTCGGGGTCGGGGCCGGGGGCGGTGTCGCGGTCAAACATCACCCGGGCCATGCCTGTGATAAGCCACCGATAGCGGTCGCGGTCGTGGCGTGCGAACGCTTCTGCGAAGGCATCGTCGTGGCGGATCACACTTGCCCACGGGCCTACTCGAGGGTCCTGGCCGAAAGCGTTCTCGGTGCCCTTCGCTACGCCGACCACCGCCGACAGACCGTTGTCAGCGGCGAATGCCGCGTGACGGGCAAGCCGATCACGCTGTGTCAAACGGTATTTGACACCACCGGCAGGCGAGTACAGCACCAGGCGCGTGACCCGTTCGCGATGTGAAACCGCGAAAGTGAGCGCGACGGAGCAGCCCACGCAGCCGCCGATCACGGCGGCGGATTCGACCCCTAGATGGTCGAGCAGTCCCACGCCTTGCTTGGCATAGTGCGTCCAGCCGACACGCTCCAATCGGCCGCCAGAGCGCCCGGATTCGCGGCGATCGAAAACAATGCAGGTGTAGTGCGACTTGAGGTGATCAAGCATCGCCGTGCGTCGGTAGATCCCCAGCCCACGCCAATTGTCGATGGTCGCGTTGAAGCCGCCCGGGGCGAACATCAGCAGCGGCGGCCCTGAACCGATGGTCTCGTACTGCGTGACAATGCCGTCGATGACTGTGCTCGGCATGTGACCTCCGTGGTGTCCAGTGACGTCAGGTCCGCAGCCCGCCCTTGATTTGTCGCCCGGCCCGCACGTCGTCAGCGTATGCGGCGACAGCGTCGTAACAGATCTGCGCGACGTTGGCATAGGTATTGCTCGGGTTGTCTATCTGTTCTGCGTTGTAGCCGATCGCAGCGGTCGCGAGGCGCATGCGACCGTCCAGCCAGGGACCGCCGCCCATGCCGCCCACCACGGGAATGCTCACTGCGGCGGCGACCGCAGCACCCACCACAGGGCCAGCGTTTGTGAAATTCAACATCGCCGCGCCGGCGGCTTCCAAGTTACGTGCCGCTGCGATGAGTTCTTCGACGAGTTCAGCGGGAATCTGGGTATCTGGGCTCGGCGTGACGCGGTACGGGATACCGTCGCGCAGCGCCGTTTGCGGGGTGATGCCGAATTGCGCAAACACCGGAATGCCTGCTCGGGTCACCGCCGAGACGGCCTCTAGATGGTCCGATGCCCCATCGAGCTTGACCATGTCGACACCGGCCTCCTTGACCAGCCGAATAGCGGCTTGCACAGCGGCGCCTGGCCCTTGCTGGAGCGGGCCGAACGGAAAGTCGCAACTCACCAAGGCCCGGTCGACGCCGCGGCGGACGGCCCGACAAACGGTGACCATCTGGTCCATCGTTACAGCCAACGGGTTAGGGTCACCCCATAGATTCGTGCCGACGGTGTCGCCCACGGATACGAGGTCCACCCCAACCCGGTCGACGATGCGTGCCATCTGGTAATCCCAGACCACAATGCCGATTATTTTGCGGCCCTCACGCTTCATTGCTTGCAACTTGGGCACGGTGACCCGGCCGGCCTTGAACTCCTCACCCCTCATGCGCGTAGCGCAGACAACACTTCGGCGATGTCACTGTGGTCATTGGTGATGATCAACACCTGCGCATGCGGCCGCAGGGCTCTTAACGCCGGACCATCCGGGCATCCGCGCTGGAGGATGACACCGACAGTCATGACGCCCCGAGAAGAGCAGGCGCGCGCGATCGTCTCGGCGGTGCGGGGATTGACCGCGGTGGTCGCCACCATCACCAGGTCAGCCTCGGCGAGCGCGGCGGCAAGGTTCGAGCACGTCCCGTCCATCGCTTGCAGCGGCAGGTCCTCCTCGACATCGCGGTCGAACTCGGGGACTGATAGCAATCGGATTGCACTGTGATGCCGCAGCGTGAGTCGGTGGATGACGTCTGCGGCTGCCGCGTCGAGAGCAATCACTCTGATGCCGTCACGAACGGGAACCGTTGCATCGATACGAAACCGGGTCTCCTCGGCCCTCGCCGCCCCGGCGCAACTGGTGAGCAGTATCGGCCCCATCACTACACCGAGGCCGGCGGCATCCCGGGCGCGGCCCGCAACGCCTCGTGACAGGAATCGAAGAACGAACTCTCGCACGGCACAACGACGGCTGCCGACCGTACTCGCTGATGGGCTGGCTCGATACCCGGTGGCACCGTACCGTGATCGCGAAGCGCGATGGCGGCGTTGCGCAACTTGTGGCGTGTCTTGATGATGCCTGCATCCGTGGTAACGAGCTGTTCCTTCGTGCGATCCACTATGGGACCCATGCTTTCCTGAAGAGACGCATCTTGCATGGCTATACCCTTCACGCCGGAGAACGTTTCACCCCTCCGTTGCGCAGTGCGGTCCATCAAGTAGTCGTTGTCCCTGTTGGCTAGTGGACGGTACATTCCAGGAATGTTGGCGCTGTGTACGCCGTGACCCTCGCGCATGGCTTGAAGCTCAGAGGCGGTAAGCGCCCGGACCGGATGATAATCGAAGGAGTAGGTCCAGCAATTGTGGTCGTCGATCGGAATCCAGAAATGACCGTGCATCGGATGGCCTCCGCGTGGGGGAACCATTGTGAAACTCGGCATGATCCAGGGGGTGATGCGCCAGTAGAACTCCCCGTTCTCAGCGTTGCGCCGCGCGCCGATGAACAGACCTCCGTCCGCGTCGGCGACTTCAAAAAACGGTTTGCGGTCATTTAGGTTGTAGTCGTTGCCTTTGGACCCCTTGAACAGCGGATCAGACATGAGGCCACCTGAGTGCAGCCACGAAACGTGGCTGGAATCGATACCACCCTCGAGCGCCTGCAGCCAGTTACATTCCTGCCAGCGCTTCGAGATAAATGTCTGATCTGGTGCGACCAGCGCGAATTCGAATTCCGGCAAGGCGGGCCGGCGGGTCGAATCGCCCATATGCGTCCACAACACATCCCCGACCTTGACCATGGGATAGGAGGTGAGCTTGACCCTGCGGTGAAAGGTACCGCCGGCCGGCTCCGACGGGATTTCGAGGCAAGCGCCGGTGACGTCGTACTTCCAGCCATGATAGGCGCACCGCAGACCGGACTGCTCATTGCGGCCGAACCACAGCGACACCCCCCGGTGCGCGCAGAACTCGTCAATCAGTCCGTAGCGACCTTGGCTGTCACGGAAGGCGATTAGACGTTCCGACAGGAGCTTGACCCGCACGGGCGGACAGTCGTCTTCAGGCAGCTCCTCAGCAAGCAGCGCTGGAATCCAATACTGCCGAAACAGCTCGCCCATCGGAGTACGGGGTCCGGTCTGCGTCAGCAACGTGTTGACTTCAGATCTGAGCATCCGCGGAACTCTCCTGCCTAGCTATCGGACCTTAACTGTAATACCATTATCCCGATGCGGCCAGTGGATCAGTGCTCGACCGGCGGGTAATCCGGCGAGCGTGCCCACGATCGCCAGCACACAGATGAACGCCGACAGAACATTTTCTGCCACAGGATACGTTGATGCGGCGCACCGATGTCGCGTCACCGGAAATGGATAGGCGATGGTCAAGTGATCAATATCGAAGTGGATCGCGAGCTCTGCCAGGGCTATGCCAACTGCATCGTGGCAGCTCCAGACGTCTTCGACCTCGACGAGGACGGCCGCGTAATGGTGCTGCGCGGTCAGGTTGGGGACTCCGAGCGCGGACGCCTCGACGAGTCAGTACGAAGCTGTCCCGTCGCGGCCTTGCGCCTGCACGAATCTGAACCGATCGGTCGTCCGCACTGATCCGGTGCGCACCCGCGAAGGAGTCCGATGTATCCCAAAAAATATCCCCGCAATCAATGGTACGTGGCCGCCCACAGTGAGGACGTGGGTCGCCAGCTACTATCGCGGTGGCTGCTCGATGAGCCGGTCTGTCTGTACCGAACGTCCGAGAACGCCCCGGTAGCCCTCGCGGATCGGTGTATTCACCGGCAAATGCCCCTGTCCAAGGGCCGACTGGGTGACGACGACACAATCGAATGCGGCTATCACGGCACCGTCTACCGGACAGATGGACAGGCGGAACGGATCCCGTCGCAGCCGAATGTCCCCCGCGCATGCCGCGTGCATCGGTTTCCGCTCTTCGAGAAATGGGGACTGGTGTGGATCTGGATGGGCAAGCCTGAACTTGCAGACCCGGCAAGAATTCCCGGCCATCATTGGTTGACCGACCCTGGCTGGGCCACAGTACGGGGGACTTTGCCGATGAAGGCACGTGCTCAGTTGCTCAACGAAAACCTCTTGGATCTCTCCCATCTGGAATTTCTCCATGCCGGATCGATTGGCACCGCGAAGATCGCCAAGACACCCATCACCACCGACTTTGACGATGGCGTCGTCCGTGTCAGCCGTCCCATGTACAGCATTGACTGTCCGCCTTTTTTCACCAAGACCATGGGCCTGAGCGGAGTGATCGACCGAGGCCAGGTCGCCGAATTCTTCCCTCCCGCATTCCACATCACCCACGTGTCGGCCAAACCAGCGGGGGATCTAGACGAGTCACGCAAGTGCGAGCAGAAAGCGATCCACTGTGTGACACCGGCCCGCGGTAACACCACCCACTACTTCTGGTGCCACGCACGCAATTATAAGATAGACGACCCCGAGATCAACGCGCTCATGCAGCACGGCATGGAGATGGTGTTTAAGCAGGACGTCGAAGCATCCGAGGCCATTGAAGAGATCATCTCCAACTACGAACCGGACCATCCGATCGAACTCAATTTCAAGGTCGACGCCGGCGCCCTGCAGGCGCGCCGGTTGATGGATCAGTTGGTCGCTGCAGAGCAGTAGCTATGTGGGGTACATCAAGATCGATCACGCTCCGGTGAAGACCACCGACATCGGCCCGTCACGCGATGAGGACTCGCATACCGATCCTCACAGTGTGGCAGGGCGAACCATCGTGATCACCGGCGGAAGCAGCGGTATCGGTGCCGAGATCGCGGCCGACCTGGTGAGCGCCGGCGCCAACGCGGTTATCGCCGACCTCGCCGAGCCGCAGCATGCGGTGCCGGACGCCGCCTATCATCGCGTCGATATCACGAAAGACACGGACCTGTTGACACTCGTCGAGGACACCGTGAAACGTTTCGGCGCCATCGATGCCTTGGTCAATTGCGCCGCGTCGTATAAGGCGCTTGGATCAAAGAAGTCATTAGACGAGCTGACGACCACGGAATGGGACGACGTCCTGCGCGTCAACGTACGCGGCACTTGGCAAGCTATCAAGGCAGTGTTCCCTGTGATGAAAGAGCGTGGTGGCCACATCGTCAATATTTCGTCGACGACTGCGCGCAGTGGAAATCCCGGGTTTCCCCACTACATCGCCTCCAAGGCCGCCGTCGAGGGATTGACCCGCGCCGCGGCGCGTGAGCTCGGAACGCACGGAATCACGGTCAACGCGGTAGCGCTGGGTCTGGTCGATGACGAAGCGACCAACGCACTGAACGACCGCGCGTACGTCGAGCAAGCGATCGGCCGCCGGGCGATCAAGCGGACTCTGTATCCACGCGACGTCGCGGCCGTCGTGCGATTCTTGTGCAGCGACGCGAGCGGATTCATCTCCGGTCAGGTCGTGATCGTCGACGGCGGAGGAATCTTCACATGACCGGTCACCAGGTGATCGATCCAACCACCCTAGACCTCCTCGCCGAGGTGCGCTTCAGCACGCCTGCCGACATCGACTCAGCGGCTAGAACCGCCGCGGCTTTCTTGGAGACGTCCTGGGCCTCCGATTCGTTGACCCGCTCGCGAGCGCTGCGGTCGTGGTCCGACGAGGTCAAAAACCACGCCGCCGAACTCGCCGATGCGCTGGTGGCGCAGACCGGCAAGACCGCCAGGGAAGCGCAGCGAGAAGTTGCCTCCTGTGCCTCGACGCTCGAGTACTACTCCGGAATGGCACGCTATGTCGGAGGTCGGGCCGGAACATTGTCCGACGGTAGCGAAGCGCACGTGGTCCGCGAGCCCGCAGGTGTCGCGGCGCTAATCGTTCCGTACAACTGGCCGGCAGCGCTACTGATCCGTGATCTCGCCCCTGCGCTAGCTGCCGGCGCCACCGCCGTTGTAAAACCAGCTCCGCAGACGAGCCCCGTCACTTTGCGGTTGATCGAAATCGGCCACACTTCAGGCATCCCTCAAGAGGCAGTATCAGTGGTGGTGGGTGATCGCGAAGTCGGCGAAAACTTAGTCCAACATCCGCAAGTTCGCACCGTCGCATTCACCGGCTCAACCGCGGTAGGCCGCACGATCGCCCGGCTCGCCGCCGACGGGCTCAAGCGCACGCTTCTCGAGCTGGGTGGCAAGGGAACTTCGATCGTTCTACCTGATGCCGACATTCCGGCGGCACTGTCCGCCTCGTTAGCCGCTTCGGTGATCACGGCCGGACAAATGTGCATGGCTTGTACACGGATCTTGGTGCACTCGTCGTGTTTCGAACGAGCAGTCAAATATCTGGAGGCCGAAGCGGGCAAGCTCATCGTCGGCGATCCCCGCGAGCATGGTACGCAGGTCGGGCCGCTGATCTCTGCAAACCAGCTCGCCAAGGTTGGCAGCTATCTCGAGATCGCACGTGATGAGGGCAAAATCGTCTGTGGCGGCACGCGTATCCAGCCTGGGGGCTTGCCTGGTCACTTTGTGACGCCGGCTATCGTGACGGGCCTAGCGCCCACGTCAGCCGTCATACAGGACGACATCTTCGGCCCCGTGTTGTCGGTAGAATCTTATGACGAAGAATCAGAAGCCGTTGCGCTCGCCAATGCAACGGCATACGGTTTGGCCACCGCTGTATGGACGACATCGCTGGACACGGCCATGCGTGTCGGCCGCAAGATTGCGGCTGGCACCGTCTGGATCAACGGCTACAGTAAGAACACACCCGAGTTACCCAGCGGCGGCGTGAAGAACTCCGGACTCGGACGAACACGCGGCATCGAAGGAATGGAGGAATTCACCGTGCTCAAGAGTATCCATTTCTCGCTCGCATCGCCCTGAGCCAGCGCAATCGATGAGACCACCGTGCCCGGCAACGTGACGTCCCGCACGCAACGAACGACTGCCGCACATCGCGTTGGCGATTTGCCACAACAGGGTTGGCCGCTCGGTACCCTCTGTTTGCCATTGGCCTTCTTGCTGCTCATCGTGACCGTCGGCTCTCTCATCGCGACCCTTGGCCCTGACGCCTATACGGACAACAAGCGGCTCGCCGACGGGGTTATCACGCATGCGGCGATGCTTCATCAGCGATTCGGCTGCACCGGCGGACCACCCAGCCTGGACCCACTGCTGCAGCGTGCCGCTCGGTGGCATGCCGTCGACGTGGCCAACAACCGGTCCCTCGACGGCGACGTGGGCACGGACGGTTCCACTCCTCGGCAAAGGGCCCAATCCGCGGGCTTTAGAGGAAGTGTGGCCGAAACCGTTTGGATAGATTCAACTCTCGCATTCAGTGGCCTCGAATTACTCAAGCAGTGGTATTTCGATTCAGCCGACTTGACGGCCGCCGCCGATTGCTCGTTCACCGCGATCGGGGTGTGGTCGACGAACCACGACGCCGACCGCACCGTCGTGGTCGCGGTCTACGGTCGACCCGAGTGATCGCGGCGGGTCCGGTGGCCAGACGGCGGCTTCCTACAGCTGATATGTAGGCATCGTTTGTCAATAGGCAGGTGAAAGCCGCCCCGGTTTTGGTTACCGGGGCCGGCTTTCGGTGCCGCGGCGGTCGTTGATCAACGACGGGTGGTGTCGGACTGATATACGCAGGTTGGGTACCGCAACACGATGGTTCGGCGCGAACGGTGGCTGTCCCCCGGGATGGGCGTCACATCAACACCCGGTGAATGCTGTTGCGGCTCATACCTGTAACGCAGATTCAGTTCGCCTACCTCGCCGTCGACCGACTGGCTCCGACAAGACCCTGGCTGGGCCATTGAAGGCGCAGCCAGCCTGGGCGCCCCACTGGCCAAGCGGCTACCCACCGATGGAATCAAACTCCAACATCCAACGCGGCGAGCTCAAATCCTGCACACTGACGCTTCAGACAAGTCCCGTCTCGGTCCTACCAGCGCCATCCCACAACCGACCCCGACACCAGAGTCTTGACACAGAGAGACATCTCATGGCGCTAAGAAGTCAAGCTGCTAGCCCGAGAGGGGTTGGGAATGCGTGTGTTTCGTCGTAGCTGGCTCCGGTGTGCAGGCAGTGGTGGAGTTGTCCGAGGAATTTGTTGAACAGGTGTCGCTGGGCTTGACGGTTCCAGTCTCCGCGTTCTTGGCGGGCTTGGTAGTGCCGTTTTGCTCCGGGCGAGGCTTTCAGCGCCGAGAGCGCCCAGATCGATCCGACGGCGGGCAGGCGGTTGTTCTTAATGCGTTGGTAGGTGATTGCGGTCTTTTTGCCGCTGGGTCGGGTGACCGGTGCGGATCCGGCGAAGGCTTTGAGGCCGCGGGCATCGGTGAACCGTGTTCGGTCGTCCCCGATTTCGGCGAGCACCCGGGCGCCGAGCAGCGTCCCCATGCCAGGGAAGCTGCTGATCACTGTGGCGTCCGGGTGTTGTTCAAAATTCTCGCGGGCCGCAGTTTCCAGTTCCTCGGCCGCGCGGCAGGCGGCGTCGAATTGAACTAGCAGCGCCGCCAACTGAATGCCCGTTGCGTTTTCCACTGCTGGCAGCTGGCGCAGATACTCGCCACGAAACACCACGAGCAGACGGTCGGTTTCGTCGTCGATGCCGCGCTGGCGCCCGGCTTTGATCAGCAGCGTCCGCAGCC
Source organism: Mycolicibacterium aromaticivorans JS19b1 = JCM 16368 (assembly GCF_000559085.1). NCBI lineage: Bacteria > Bacillati > Actinomycetota > Actinomycetes > Mycobacteriales > Mycobacteriaceae > Mycobacterium > Mycolicibacterium aromaticivorans. The sequence continues at coordinate 371,622 of NZ_JALN02000002.1, forward strand.
TGCCGCGGCTGAGCCGGGCAGCCTTGGCCGGTGTGGGTGCGGCGGCGAGGATGGTGCGTGCTTCGGGGCGGGCCAGACCACCTCTGGCCAGGCCGGCGAAGCCGTCCAGAGCGGCCGGATAGAAGTCTGTGAGCAGAGACCGGATCTGGTTGCCCAGCCTCTGACGTGCCCATACCGCGTCCTGTTGAGCGCGGGCCAACACCCGGATGGCTTGGGCCAGTTCGGTATCGGCGGGCAGGGCCCGGTGGGCGGCCATGTCGGTACGCAGAATATTGGCCAACAGCACCGCATCGGTGGCGTCAACCTTCGCGCCCGACACCTGGTGGCGTGCCCGGTATCGCGACGCGGCCAACGGATTGAGCGGATAGATCGCCCTGCCGGTGCTGCGCAGGGCGGCTATCAGCAGGCCGCGGTCGGTTTCGATGGCGACAGGAATCTGGTTGTCTTCGGTGTCTCCGGCCTCAGTCAACATGCCAAGAAACTGGTGTTGACGACGGTTGAAAACCCGGCCAGTCGCGACGGGGTGGTTTCTAGGGGCGGTCGCAACACTTCTCTACATTCTGGAGGTTGTGTTGGCATCGTCGCGTCGGGTGAAGAAGGGGCCGGGGCGTCGTCCGCTGTCGGCCAAGCGTCAGCGGTTCATGGAATTGCGCGCCAGGGGGTGGAGCGTGCGGGCTGCGGCCCGTGAAGTCGGTGTGTCCCGGTCTGCGGCGACGAACTGGACCCGCGGCTACAAGGTCTTCCGCAACGGTGTCGAAGTCAAGTTCGTCCCGCCGTTGGATCGGCTCGAGGTACGCGAGATCAGCCCGCGATTCTTGTCTCAGGACGAGCGCATCGAGATCGCCGATCTCCGTCGTTGCGGGCTGAGCATGCGTGCGATCGCCGGCCGACTCGGCCGAGCGCCGTCGACCATCTCCCGGGAACTGCGGCGCAACGCGCCGGCCGGTCGCGGGTACAGGCCCTTCGATGCTCATCGGCACGCGGCTGCGCGTCGAGGCCGTCACCATCGACGCCGTGTCGATGTCAACGTTCAGCTGGGCCGCGTGGTCGCCGAGCTGCTCGGTCGGCGGTGGAGCCCACAGCAGATTAGTCGGCACCTGCGTCTGCGCTTCCCCGAGGACCGGTCGATGTGGTTATGCCATGAGAGCATCTATGCGGTTGTCTACCAAGCGAATTCGCGTTTCCTACGACCATCACGGTTGGCGCCGCACCGCCGCTCACCGCTGCGCACTGGTTGAGATCACGGCCGCGCGCACCAGCGACAGCAGCGCCGACGAGGCCGCTTTCAACAGCCGATGCTCTCCATCCACGACCGCCCGTTCCCGCCAGTCGATCGATCAGAGCCAGGGCACTGGGAATCTCAATGGTGTTGTCAAGCCGCCTGAGCGAGTGTCGGCGGCATCGCGGTGTAGGTGCGTTCGTCGCGGAGTAGAGCCCACAGGACGTCGATACGGCGGCGAGCCAGGGCGATGACGGCTTGGGTGTGGGTTCGTCCGTGGGCGCGTTTCTTGAGGTAGTAGTCGCGGTTGGGTCCGGCGCGCATCATGCTGGTTTGGGCTGACAGGTAGAACACGTGCCGCAACGGACGGCTGTAGCGGCGAGGCTTGTGCAGGTTGCCCGTTCGCCGGCCGGAGTCGTTGGGAACGGGGACGAGCCCGGCCGCGGCGGCGAGGTGGCCTGCACTGGGAAACGCCGCCAGGTCACCGGCAGCGACGAGCAATGCGGCACCCAGGATGGGACCGAATCCTGGCATGGATTGGATGATCTCGGCCTGGGGGTGCTCGTTGAGCGTTGCAGCGATTTGGGCATCCAGCTCAGTGAGGCGCTGGTCGAGGGCCAGGGTGTTGGTGGCGAGCTCGGCAATGATTCCAGCAGCGATCTCCTGGCTGGGAAGCGTGATGGACTGCGCCCGTGCCGCGCCGATGGCTCGTGCTGCGACCGTGGCGTAGTTGCGCACCCGTCGCCGTTGCAGCCACCCGGCCAACCGCGTTTCACCGATACGGTGAAGCCGCTCTGGGCTGGCGTAGCCGGTGAGCAGGACGAGGGCGCCCTTGCAGGATGAGTAGTCGAATTCTCTTTCCAGAGAGGGGAATACGCTCGTCATAACATCACGAAGTCGGTTGATCATCCGGACCCGGTCAGCGATCAGGTCGGCACGATGCCCGATCAACAGGCCAAGGTTGCGGACCAAGTCCGTGCCGGGGTCGATGACGGTCAGGTCCCGCCTTATCCGGGCGGTCTCGGCAATCACGTACGCGTCCTTCGCGTCCGTCTTGCCCTCACCGCTATAGGCGGCACTCATCGCCGCCACGACCCTTCCAGAGGCATAACGCACTGATTGCCCGGACTGAATCAATATAGCCAAAAGCATCGCTGACGGTGCGCCGATGATGTCGATAGCCCACGCGATGTGATCGGCAAGCGCACCGACCGTCGCGATCGTCGCGGTGATAGCGGTTTGGTCGTTGGCGACTTTCATCGACAACAACTTCTTGCCTTCGGCGTCGAGCACACAGACCCAGTGGTGGGTCTTTCCTACGTCGATTCCCGCCCACGCTGTTTGTGCTTCGTCCACCTGATATTCCCGTCGGTCGAGTTTCAGTCTGTCGATGTATCGACCCCGAGGACACCCCACTGACCCATCCGTAACCAGCGACCAAGCGCACATCTCAATTAGCAGTCAGGGCGCCCAAGGAGGGCCGGGCGAACATTCCCAGTGAGCGTCCGAAACGCAAGGCGACCTCAGCCACACCCGGCCCTCCCGGGTCGGCTTCAGTCTTACGGAGGGTGACCTCATCATCGGTGACAACCGCCTCTCGGCGATCGGCACGTTGGTTGAGCGTCAGACCCGAACGCTGCGACTGGTCCATCTGCCCCGCGCTGACTCCGACTCGCTGCATGCCGCCCTGGTGCTCGCATGCAAGATCTGCCACCCGCGCTGAAGCGGTCGATCACCTGGGACCAGGGCACCGAGATGGCGCGTCACCTCGCCACCGCCGACAAGCTCCGCGCGCCCATCTACTTCTGTGACTCCCGATCACCGTAGCAACGCGGCACCAATGAGAACACCAACGGGCTGCTTCGGGACTATTTCCCGAAGGGAGTCACCCTGGCCACCCATTCGCCGCAGCACCTCAAGGCAGTCGAGGAGGAGCTCAACAACCGGCCTCGAATAGTGCTGCAAGACCGTTGTCCGGCTGACCTATTCGCGACGCCGCTAACCTCCGAGAGTCGGTTGGTGTTGCGACGTTGACTAGAACCCACCCCGTCGCTTTTGGCCTAGGTTTGGACCGTCGTCAACAACTGGGTGAAACCGGCAGCGTCGGCGGTGATTTTGTCGCGTGCCAGCACCTTGCCTGTTTCGTCGATGATCGCGACATCGTGGCGAGCTTCGCCCCAGTCGATGCCACAGAACAGGGTCGTCATCGTCCTCCTTGCTCTTTGCGGTTGCGGCCCCTCACGAGCCAGTGCGGGGTTACCCGGCGACCTAATCGCAGGACTCTGTGGTCCGCCATCTCATTAGCCATCTCGCAACCCCAGCTCACCGCAGGACCTCAGTCTGTCGAAGAGCTTGCTGCTCGGGACCATTTACGCGGAGGTCGATCCTGCGGCGGGTTCGGACAACGACATCCCAACACGCCCAAGAGGTCTCCGCCGGGAGCGCCACGTCTCTCTATAGGCGTCATGCGCCAGGCGCCATCGGGCACCCCCAACGAAGACCCTGCCCCCATCGAGGTGCGCCAGTCTCTCAAGAGGCGTCAAGCGCCAGGACAATATGAGGCCGTCACCCCGGTGGTAGCCAGTCAGGACCACAAACATGCAGAAGGAAACCGCAAGTTGCCATCTAGAGCCAGCGCTCGATTAGATTAGCGCACCACACCGAAAACCAAAGTGATGGCGTAGGACCGGGGCGTCCGTGGTCGACTACCGCGTTTGTCGGGAACAGACGCTTACTCGTCGAACCCTTCGTCTGGGATGGCAAACACCGCCCGTGCGTTAGCGTTGAGATTGGCAAATCCATCGATGACCACCCGTTGCACACGCATCTCGTCGTCAACGACGCGGATCATCCAAGTGTGAAAAGCCGAACCGGTGAATTCTTCGCTAACCAATGAAGGTGCTCTCCAGCGGCGAAAAAAGAACTCGAGACGGGTTGTCAGCTCGACGACGTCCTCATTCACCGGGACGTAGGAAAGTACGTGGCGCAGTTCGAGGCGTTCGTCGAAGATCCCATCCCGTTGGTTGAGGTACTGCTGCAGACCATCGCGGTCTTTCCACTGGTGACCACCACGAAAACCGATCTGAAAGTCGTCGGTGAGGATTGCGGCAAACATCGCTTCGGAATTCCTGCGCTGTTCCAAGCGTAGGAATGCATCGATCGTCGCAATGAAGCCAGGCAGGTCCGGGGCGCTGCTGGGCATCTCGATGTCGTCTTCCGTTGGTTCAGATCTCATCAGCCGATATTGTCTGCTAGCTCGGCGGCGGCGTCCGTGAGGGCGCTGCAAGCTTTGCGGACATCGGAGGGCCGGAATCGATAACTCGGCGCTGACGCATTGAGTGCCAGCCTCATCCGGGAACCCCCGTCGGGTACGGCCACGGCTACAGATGCGACACCTACCTCACTTTCCTCCCTACTGGTTGCGAACCCGTTCTTCCTGACCTCGGCCAATTGAGCGCGCAATTCGTCGAGGGTACGAACGGAATGCTCGGTGAGTGGCTCCAGATGTGGGTCGGGGTACAACTCGTCGAGCTCGTCGGCGGATAGGCCCGCGAGTAAAACTTTTCCTGTCGACGTGCAGTGCGCAGGCCGCGTGCCACCCAGACGCGATATCACCCGAACGGCCGAGGGGCTCTCGATTGCGGCGATGAACCGAACCAGTCTGCCGTCCAACATTCCTACGTGCACCGTTTCTTGCAGCGAGTCGGCGAGACGACGCAGAATCGGCGCGGCGGCGCGCGGTATGTCCATCCTGGAGTGGACGGCGAACGCCACGCTCGTCAAGGACGGCCCGGGCTGGTATGCCCTGCTGATCGGATCCTGGCGGACGAACCCGCGGTACTGAAGCATCGATAGCAGGCGATGCGCGGTCGACGAGGCGACGTGCAGGTACTCGCTGGCGTCCGTGAGACGGATCTCCGAGCGTTCTCCTAAAAGAAGGAGTAGGCGAAGAGCCTTGTCGACAGACTCGATCGGATATTGCGGGGGCTTTCCGTTGCCTTCGCGCTCGATACCCGCGAGTGGCGGTTTCTGCATGACAGAGAGCTTACCGCGATGATCGGCGAGTGCAGCTCGAACGATCACCACGACCCGGGCGCCACAGACCGAAACATCGCCTCCCTGCGCAAACGTCAGAGTTCAGGACCCTTCGGGGGCAACCGGATGAGCAGGCGTGTCGGATCGGCTCTCCTGCTCGGGTTGTCTGCCAAGGTGGCGAGCCGACGGGAACCGCCGACCGGCATTTTGGGTGCGGCGGCGTCGTCGCCGATGGCCCAGTTCGCCTGGTGCGGCGCAGCATCGCCAACGACGATTCGATCGGTCAGCACCGGCGGCAACCGCTCGGATCCGTCGCGTGCCCGCCCGCTGTGGTGCGGCGGTATCGGGTCGCGGTCGTCGTTAAAGCGCATTGCCCTCGCTCGTCGTAAAACCCGTGGTCAGGCGATACTTATCTCGCGCCGGGATCGCTACGCTGTGGACATTTCATTGGAGGCAACGAAGTGGCGGCGCGGCAGCCCCGGCGAGTCAGCGCGGTGGGTTGACTCGACAGCACAGGAACCGGCATAATCTCTGCTGAGCAGAGTCGGGTTCTACATACCAGTGAAGATCCCGGTCGGGGGATCGAGTTCAAAACGCTGAGCCATGGAGTTGAAAATGATTGATCACGGTGACGTGTTGGCGGCCGTACGCACTGGCATGGTTCCGGCGCACGTGTACAACGACAGGCAGATTTTCGCGCTTGAGAAGGAGCGCTTGTTCAGTCGGGCCTGGTTATTCGTGGCGCACGAGTCCGAGATTCCGCAGCCGGGGGACTACGTGGTCAGACAGGTGTTGCAGGATTCGTTTATCGTCGCTCGCGATTCTGCGGGCGAGGTTCGGGTGATGTTCAATATGTGCCTCCATCGCGGCATGCAGGTTTGTCGGGCGGAGATGGGCAACGCATCGAACTTCAGATGCCCATACCATGGGTGGTCCTACCGCAACGACGGCCGCATTATCGGACTGCCGTTTCATCAAGAGGCCTACGGAGGGGACGCCGGATTCAACAAGGAGGGGCAGACCCTGTTGCCGGCGCCGAATGCGGCCAGCTACAACGGGTTGATCTTCCTATCGATGGATCCTGACGCGGAACCACTCGACGAATATCTGGGCGATTTCAGGTTCTATCTCGATTTTTACACCAAGCAGAGTCCCAACGGTCTTGAGGTGCGGGGTCCACAACGTTGGCGAGTGAAAGCTAACTGGAAGATCGCAGCGGAAAATTTCGCCGGGGACATGTACCACACCCCCCAGACGCACACGTCGGTGGTGGAGATTGGCCTGTTCCGAGAGCCGAAAGCCAACAAGCGCAAAGACGGCGCTACGTACTGGGCGGGCAGAGGTGGGGGCACTACCTACAAGCTGCCCGAGGGGGATTTCGAGGAGCGGATGAGCTATGTCGGCTATCCGGCGGAGATGATCAGTCGTGCCAAAGCGACCTGGACTGAGCAACAGCAACAGCTCGTGGGCGCCGACGGGTTCATGATTTCGGCCGCGACATGTTTTCCGAACATCAGTTTCGTGCACAACTGGCCGAAGGTCGAGGACGGGGAGCACGTCTTACCGTTCATTTCGATTCGGGTGTGGCAGCCCATCAGCGAAAACGAGACTGAGGTGCTGTCCTGGTTTGCGGTGGATTCTGATGCCCCGGCAGCGTTCAAGGCCCAGTCGTATAAGGCGTATCTGATGTGCTTCGGCTCGACGGGAATGTTCGAACAAGACGATGTCGAGAACTGGGTGTCGCTGACCAACACCGCCGGGGGTTCGATGGCCCGCCGACTGCGGCTGAACAGCCGGATGGGGCTACTCGCAGACGACGCCCGCGTCGTCGACGCCCTGACCAGCGCTCAGTTTCACGGTCCCGGATACGCTCAGCTCGGTTACAACGAGAACAATCAACGTCAATTGTTGACCCTCTGGGCCGACTATCTTGAGATGCCGCCGCTGCGTGTGGACTCGGCGACGGTTATTAACGACAATCCGCGCGGGATTGAGCCAGTGGTGCAGACCAACGGCCGGGCCGTCGCGGGAGTCGACTCAGAGTCCGCTCCGACGTCGGTGGTGCTGTGAGCGGCCATGATCAGCGCACCGGTCAATTCACGGCGCGATCGGTACTCGGGGCACACGCGGCGTGCGCTCAACGCGTCGGGGAGGCCTTGGCGTTCGACGATCCTCGTCATCTAGAGGCGCATCGCTTCCTTGTCAACGAGGCGCATCTTCTCGATGCCCAAGACTACGACACATGGCTGGGTTTGCTCACCGAGGACATCCACTATCACATGCCGGTGCGGATCACCACCGCCGTGGGAACCGGATTCGATAGCTCACCAGGAATGGCGCATTTCGACGAGAACAAGTACTCCCTCGGCCGGCGGGTTGCTCGATTCGCCACCGAGCATGCCTGGACTGAAGATCCGCCGTCACGATTGCGCCACTTCATCACCAATGTTCGTACATTCCTTGCCGACGATACCGATCACCTCGTGGTCGACAGCGCTGAACTGCTGTTCCGCAGCCGCGGCGACGTCAACGAGTCCACGCTCATCTCTTGCGGTCGGGAGGATCTTCTACGTCGCGACGGCAAGGACCTCAAACTTGCTCGCCGCACGATCTGCGTCGATGAATCAGTGCTGCGAATGCAGAATCTGGCGGTATTCCTATGACCTCGAACCGACACGCTGGAGGCGCGCAGTCACCACCACCCCCGGCGTGCGGCGAACTGTCGGCGCTGCTGGCTGGGGCCACCGGAGATGCACTGAACATCGCCAATGAATTCGCCGAGGTCGTCGTGTGTCGAGTGACTACTCGCAACGGGGTGCGGTTGTTGATTCAGGCACCCAAATCGGGTGGCTGGGTGTCGCTGGATGCCTTGGAGATAGAGGCGTTGACCTGGCAGAATCCGTCCACCTTCGCGGCTATGGTGGGACACGCAGGCGCTCCGCTGATTCTGGGTGACGATGTATGACGGGCTGGCTGGTTGGCAAGCGCGCCTTGATCGTCGGAGCCGGTTCGGGTATCGGTCGGGCCACCGTCGACGCGTTCTTGAACGAGGCCGCCCAGGTGGCCGTTCTCGAGTACGACAGCGCCAAGTGCGCGGCGCTTCGCCAGCAGCTTCCCGACGTCCCGGTGATCGAGGGCGACGGGACCACCCGAGCCGCCAGTGACGAAGCCGTTGAGGTTGCCGTCGACGCGTTCGGTGGACTCGACACCTTGGTGAACTGCGTGGGGATCTTCGATTTCTACCGCGGTATTCAGGACATCCCAGCCGAGCGGATCGACCAAGCGTTCGACGAGATGTTCCGTCTCAACGTCCTGAGTCATATCCATTCCGTCAAGGCTGCATTGCCGGCGCTGATGGATCAGGGCGGTGCCTCGATCATCCTCACCGAGTCCACATCGTCGTTCTATCCAGGACGCGGCGGCCTGCTGTATGTGGCGTCGAAATTCGCGGTGCGCGGCCTAGTCACCGCACTGGCTCACGAACTCGCGCCGAGGATCCGTGTGAACGGCGTCGCCCCAGGGGGCACGTTGAACACCGACCTACGCGGACTCGACAGCCTCGGCTTAGGCGCCCGCCGTCTGGATGCTGCACCCAATCGGGCCCGCGAGTTGGCCGCCCGCACACCGCTCGGCGTGGCCCTATCAGGTCACGACCACGCCTGGAGTTACGTCTTCCTCGCTTCCGAACGCTCCCGCGGGCTCACCGGCGAAACGATCCATCCGGACGGCGGCTTCAGCCTCGGCACCCCCACCCCGAGCAGCGACTGAACCCTACGAACACAGAGAAGGAAAACAGATGGACGGAGTCATCAAGGCCAACCGCGACGTGTGCCAGGGATACGCGAATTGTGTCCTGGCCGCCGAGGACTACTTCGACATCGACGACCGAGGACTCGTGGTGGTACGCAAGACGGAGGTCCCTTCCGCGGAGAGGACCCGCGTCGAGGAGGCGGCGCGCAGCTGTCCCGTAGCCGCACTGGAGGTCGTCGACGAATGACGTCCCGCGTCGTCATCGTCGGCAGTTCGGTCGCCGGAGTCCGCACGGCGCAGGCTCTGCGCTCGCAAGGCTACGATGGCGAAGTCGTTCTCGTGGGTGAGGAAACAGCGCTGCCCTACGACAAGCCGCCCCTTTCCAAGGCGTTGCTCGCGGGTACAACGGACATCGCGGGCGTGACATTACTCACCGGGGACGCTGCCGCCGCGGACCGCATCGAACTCCACCTCGGCCACCGCGCGACCGCAGTTGACGTCGCAGCGTCGCAGGTGGAGTTCGCCGAGGATGAGCCCTTGCACTACGACCACCTGGTGGTGGCCACCGGCGCGAGTGCGCGACCGTCTCCCTGGGGGCAGCGACCGGGCATTCATGTACTCCGCACCCTGGAGGACTGTCTGCGGCTACGCGCCGACCTCGTCAGCGGTGGCCGCCTGGTGGTAGTCGGGGGCGGATTCATCGGGGCCGAGGTCGCGTCAACCGCACGAACGCTCGGGCAGCAGGTCGCGATCATCGATCCTGTGCAGGTACCGATGAGCCGGGTGCTCGATGAGGAGATCGGGGGGTGGTTTGTCGATCTACATCGACGCCACGGGGTGCGCACGCGGTTCGGCGTCGGTGTGGAGCGTATCGCAGGGGAGCGCGGCAACTTGGAGCTCAGCCTTACCGACGGCAGCATCGTAGAAGCCGACACAGTGGTGGTAGGCATCGGTGCCGTTCCAAATGACGGCTGGCTGATGTCGTCGGGACTGGTCGTCGATGACGGCCTTGTCTGTGACGAGTACTGTCGTGCCGTTACGTCAGAAAACGTCTACGCAGTTGGTGACGTGTCGCGTTGGTTTCATCGCGGCCGGGGCACGGCGACGCGCGTCGAACACTGGACAAATGCGGTCGACCAGGCCTCTTGCGTGGCGCACAATATCTTGCACCCCGATGATCTGCGCTGCTACGAGCCCGTTGGTTACGTCTGGAGTGACCAGCACGACTGGAAGATTCAACTCTGCGGCCAAACTAACCATTTGGGAGCGCCACTCATCATCGGAGATCGGTTGTCGGACAATCGATTCACAGCACTCTACTCCGACGGCGCCCAAGGGCTGAGCGGCGCGGCAGTCGTGAACTGGCCTCGAGCGCTGATCGAATGCAGGCGTGCACTGCAGGCTGGAAATGATCTCGGGAGCGTGCGGGGCAGACTCGAGCGGCTGACGAACCCGCCCGATAATGCCGCAACGCGGTCAACGTGAGCGGCCCGAAGTGGTTTGCGCCGCACAGGAATCGTTGCGCACAGCATTGAGAGTGTGAGAGTCGCCTCCCAACCGGGGTGTGCTATTGACGCAATTGGGTAAGTCCCGATACTCTCTAATTTACAGAGTATCGTTCTGGATAGCAGAGAAGGTGGCTTCATGTCGACCGCCGAGACTTCAAGGCTTCGCGAATTCGACGTCGAGCTGGAGGCGGCGAACCTCCGTGGGCAATGGATCTACGACGAGATGCTCGAAAGCGTCGTCGGCGGACCCAAGCCCGCGGGAGTGCCCTTTCTGTGGCGATGGCAGGACGTTCACGCGAAGCTTCAGAAATCGTGTGACGTGATGCCCGAAAGCTTCACGGCGCGACGTAATCTATCCTTCATCAACCCGGCTACCCGGGGGACCACGCATACCATGAACATGGGTATGCAGATGCTCAAGCCCGGCGAGATCGCCTATGCGCACCGCCACACCATGGCGGCGCTGCGGTTTGCTATTCAAGGCGGCCCCGGCCTGATTACGGTCGTCGACGGTGAGCCATGTCAAATGGACAACTATGACTTGGTGCTGACCCCTCGCTGGACGTGGCATGACCACGAGAACGCCACCGCGGAGAACGCGGTGTGGCTCGACGTGCTGGATATTGGGTTGGTGCTCGGGCTGAATGTGCCGTTCTACGAGCCCTATGGCGAGAAGCGGCAGCCTCAGCGCGAGCACCCCGGGGAGCATCTCGCCGACCGAGCCGGCCTGCTGCGCCCGGCGTGGGAGCAGGTCAAGACGGCGAATTTTCCGTTCCGCTACCCTTGGCGTGACGTCGAGCGGCAGCTCGAGCGGATGGCGGGCGTTGCGGGCAGCCCCTACGACGGCGTGGTTCTGCGGTACGCGAATCCCGTCACCGGCGGATCGACGATGCCAACGTTGGATTGCTGGGTCCAGTTGCTGCGGCCAGGCCAGCGGACCGACGCCCATCGCCACACGTCGAGTGCCGTGTATTTCGTCGTGCGCGGCGAAGGGACGGCCGTCGTCGACGAGGTGGAACTCGACTGGGGGCCGCACGACAGCTTCGTGGTGCCCAACTGGAGCACCCATCACTTCGTCAACCGGTCGGCGCACGATGCAGTGCTTTTTTCGGTCAACGATATCCCCACACTAAAAGCCCTGGATCTGTATTTCGAAGAGCCCGAACTGTCTTTGGGCGCGTACCCGTTTCCGCCGGTCCCCGCCAACCTCCGACACCGCTGACAAACCCTTAGAAAGGCTGTGCACGTGCCTGACACGAAGCTGACCGCCGACGACATCACCGGGGTCGTCGGGATCATTCCCACACCCTCCACCGCGACGGCCGACCGCCCCGACACCGTATTTTCTGTAGACCTCGACGAGGCCGCGGCGCTTGCCGACTCAATGGTCCGCGGCGGGGTCGATGTGCTCATGACGACAGGCACCTTTGGCGAATGTGCATCTCTGACGTGGGACGAGCTACAAAGCTTTGTCGCCACCGTGGTCGACACTGTCGCGGGGCGCATCCCAGTTTTCGCCGGAGCCACCACGCTCAACACCCGAGATACGATCGCCCGGGGTCGCCGGCTCGGCGAACTCGGCGCCGACGGTTTGTTCGTCGGGCGCCCGATGTGGCTTCCCCTCGATGACACTGGCATCGTGCGCTTCTATCGCGACGTGGCCGAGGCAGTGCCGCACCTGGCACTGGTGGTCTATGACAACCCGGGTGCCTTCAAGGGAAAAATCGGGACGGCTGCCTACCAAGCGCTCAGCCAGATACCCCAAGTCGTCGCTGCCAAGCACCTCGGTCTACTCAGTGGCTCTGCCTTCCTCTCCGACCTCCGCGCCGTGAGCGGTCGTGTGCGGCTTCTGCCTCTTGAGACCGACTGGTACTACTTTGCCCGGCTGTTTCCCGATCAGGTCACCGCCTGCTGGTCGGGCAATGTAGCCTGCGGCCCTGCGCCGGTGACGCACTTACGCGACTTAATCAGAGCCCAGCGCTGGGACGAATGCCAAGCACTCACCGACGAACTCGAGGCGGCTCTCGAGACCCTTTACCCGGGTGGAAACTTCGCTGAATTCCTCAAATACAGCATCCAGATCGACAACGCACAATTCCAGGCGGCGGGGTTTATGCGCACCGGGCCCACTCGACCGCCCTACACCGACGTGCCGGAGTCCTATCTGACTGGAGCGCGCGAAGCCGGCAAGAACTGGGCAGCGCTGCAACAACGCTATTCGTCTGCAGCGCCCGTGTCGATCAGCTGAATTGGAAGGACGCAGATGTTGGTGAGGGCGTTGGGTTATGTGGGTGTGGCGTCTCCTGATGCGAAGGAGTGGCTCGAGTTTGGTCCTGAGGTTCTCGGGATGGAGGCGGTCGAGGCGGCTGGTGGGTCGGTGCTGTTGCGGATCGACGACGCGGATCACCGGCTTGCGGTGCATCACGGCGAGCGTAATCGGATGCTGTATGCGGGGTGGGATGTAGGCAGCGAGGATGCGCTTGCCGCTGCCGGGGAGGTGCTGCAGAAGCAGGGTATTGGGTTCGAGGTGGGAACTGAGGAGGCTTGCGCGGCACGGGGGGTGTTGGGGTTGCTGGCTCTTGCTGACCCGTCGGGGTTGCGTCATGAGTTGTTCTACGGGCAGAAGGTGGTGCCGGGTTCGTTTCGGCCGGGCCGGCCGTTGTCGGGGTTCGTTACCGGGCCGCAGGGGCTGGGTCATGTGGTGCTGGCTACGCCGGACCTTGCGCAGGCCGACCGGTTCTTGCGGGGTGTGTTGGGGTTTAAGAAGAGCGATGAGATTTACACGTTCATCGATCTGTGGTTTTACCATTGCAACCCTCGCCATCACAGCATCGCGCTGACCCCGATGCCCGGCGTGCGGGGACTGCACCACCTGATGGTCGAGGTGGAAGATTTCGACGATGTGGGCATCGCCTACGACCTGTGCATGTCGCGCAACATCCCGCTCAGCATGACTCTCGGGCGCCACGTCAATGACCGGATGGTCTCGTTTTACGTGCGCACGCCCAGCGGGTTCGACATCGAGTACGGCTGGGATGGGGCCACCGTCGACGACGAAACCTGGACAGTCGCTCAGTACGACCGGCCCAGTGTCTGGGGCCATCAAATGGTCGCCCAAACCCCACCAGGGGCACTTGAGGCCGCGACAGCATGAACACCACGACGGATCTGACACCGGCAAACAACGATTGATATGGAGGGGACATGGCGATCCAGTTCATGACCGACGAATGGGCCACTGCGGTGACCGATGCGGCCAATGCTGACGAGAAGTTCCGCACCGCAGCGAAGGGACACGACGTAGTGCTCCGGGTATCCGTGTCAGGGAGCCCGGCGAGCCAGGATTACTACATGCAATTCGCTGATGGATCGCTCATCGTCGGCATCGGAGACCCGCCGCGGACGCCCGACGTGGAGGCTGAGCTCAGCTATGAGACGAACGTCGAACTTTCCCGGGGTGCGCTCAACGGCCAGACCGCGGCCATGACTGGGCAGATGAAAGCTGTCGGGAACATGATGAAGATGATGTCGATCGGAAAAGCCCAAGATCGGCTCGCAGAACTTGAGAGCGGCCTAGACATCGACTACTAGCCGTGATCACACCTCCGAGCGTTGGCTTCGCGCAGAGTTACCGGGAGCCCCCAACCGGCTGCGCATCCGCACCGGCGACCGACGCGCGCTCTACCCCGCGTCGACCGGCACGACCAACACTCCGCCGAATTCATCCCGAAGATCCTCAAGAACAGATTGGACACTGAGCATGACACGACGAGCCAATGAACTTGTTCCCAGCGACATGAAGGGGTTGTGGGCGTTCGTGCCGGCCTGTTCGACACCGGACGCGGCCGACGTCCACGCGGTGGACACGATCGATACCGATGCGCTGACATCTCTCGTCGACCGATTGGTGCGTGACGGGGTGGACGGCATCGTCACCACCGGCAGCGCCGGCGAGTCGCACACCCTGTCCGACGACGAATACCGCACACTCATCACCACGGTCGTGGAGACGGTGAACGCCCGAGTGCCAGTGTTCGTTGGTGCCAGCACGCTCAACACGCGCGACTCGATCCGACGCGCCCGCGTCATCGCCGACCTCGGGGCGGACGGCATCATGAGCGGACCACCGATGTACTTGCCGCAAACCACAGAGAACGCGGTCCAGTACTACAAAGACCTCGCCGAGGCTGTCCCCGAGCTCGCAATCATGATCTACCAGAACCCTCACGCGTTCCGCATCACACTGCCGCCCGGTGCATTCAGGGAGCTGGCCCAGGTTCGCAATATTATCGCGCTCAAACAGACCTCGATGGACATCTTCAACGTCATCGGCGCCATCAAAGCGGTCGAGGACAAAATGTCGGTCCTCGTTCTGGATCAGTTGATGTACCCGGCGATGATGTTCGGCGCTGCCGGTGCGTGGAGCATCGACGTATGCATGGGCCCTTGGCCGGCGCTCTCGCTGCGCGATGCGTGCCAGCGTGGCGACTGGACAGAGGCTGCCACCATCGCCGATCAGATGCAAGCCCCATTTCGGACGCTGGGCTTGACTATGGAGGAGTTCCAAGCCATGCAGTCGGCCTGGTGGAAGATCGCGATCGACACTGCGGGCTATGGGCGTGCTGGGGCGGCCCGGCCGCCCTTCGTTCACATACCGAAGACCATCATTGACTCCGCGCACCGCTACGGTGAACGCTGGGCAGGACTTGCGGAGCGCTACCACCGATCCCGGGAAGCCGCCGGGCTGCCGCCTGCTGAAGCGAACGGGGCCGGCGCTGCGCCATCCACGTCGGCAAACGAACCCGAGGCAGCGGCAGTCACGTCCGTCACCTGAGGCGCCGTCTCGGCTCTGACACCAACCCTCGGCTCACTCGCTCCGTAACGGCTGAACATAGCGAGACACCCGGAAATGACACAGAACTTGACGTCGGCGACTGGGGTGCATTCACCGCAAAGGTGAAAAAAGGCGCCATCCGGGTGTCATCCCGTTCAGCGGTGACACCAGTCCGACTCGCAGCTCCATAATCTGCCCGGTGCGTTGCGCCACCGCAGCCGCGTATCCCACCCCTCGGTGCGGGCGCGGTTGGGTACAGGACGGCCCGGGACCGAGTTCATCGCGGGGCGCGGAGGATTTTGTCGAGGTCCGCTGGGACGAGGTGATCGACCTGCTCGCAGCTGAACTACGGCGCGTCGTCGAATGCTTCGGCAACGAGGCAATTTACGGCAGAAATTGCCCCCGCGACATGCTCACGAACCGCCTCCACTTTCGAGGAGGTAGACGCGCCTTTGTTGCGCGACTGCGTGGCGTTCGTCCCTCACCCAGCCGTTGCCGCCTCGCCTCGACCGTTCGATCAAGACTGCCCTACAAAGCAAGGTCGACAGCGCCAGCGGCTCTGCGGCTTACAGCAGTCGGCCGATGCCGCGTGCTGCGACCTGCAAGGCGCCGAGTAGTCGCGGGCCACTGCGTTTCAAGTCCGGTATGACGGCGCCGATCGCGGCGACCACCGCGTCATCGGATTGCCTGACCACCGGTACCGCCAGCGAAGAGGCGCCCAGCGACATTTCCTCCATGGTAGTGGCCACCGCGTCGCGGCGAACACGGGCCAACTGCGCGGCCAAAACCGACGGCTGGACGACCGTGTGCGCCGTGACCCGCGTCAGCCCGGCAAAAACCCGTTCGCGTACTTCAGGCGGGGCGTGCGCCAGCAGTACCTTTCCAACACCGGTGCAGTGCATCGGCAGCCTGCTGCCGACGGTGCTGACGATCGGGACAGACGCGCGGCCCATCATTCGCTCCAGGTAGAGAACCTCGTCGCCATCGCGCACCGCAAGATGCACCGTGACCAGAGTCGCGGCGTACACGTCATGTAGAAACGGTTCCGCAACTTGGCGTAGTCCACCCTCCACGGGCGCTAGCAGTCCCGCGTTCCAGATCAGCCTGCCGACCACGTAGCGACCGTCAGCGCACCGTTGCAGCGCCGAGCCGGCCACCAACTTTGCGACCAGCCGGTGCGCCGTGGACACCGGCAGCCCGGCGCTCTTTGCAAGTTCGGACAGCGTCAGGCTGCGGTGCCGCTCGTCGAATGCGCCCAGAATGTCCAGCAAACGCGATGTGACGCAGGTTCCGGGCTGGGAGGGATGACCCGCCAATTTCTCACCTATTTCCACTGGATGGAAGTTTACGCTTCCACGTGACCGCGATGGGGGATTACCTTTGCCGTCATGGCAGCGGCGACCGACGGCAATCCCGATGACGCCGCGAGCCAGCAGACGATCAGCGCCGAGATCGGTGCGATCGAGTGCGCGTATCAGCGCTCAGGGGTCAAGGAGACGCAGCCGCGGCTGAACTATCCGCCCTACCGCAGCAGCCTGTTGCGTCATCCGACTAAGGACCTCCACCACGCTGACCCGGAAGGGGCTGAACTTTTCGCGCCCTGCTTCAGCGCCTCCGATGTGGATTCACTCGAAGCCGACCTCACTGTCCAGCACGACGGTGAACCCATCGGCGAACGACTGGTGGTGACCGGCCGGATTGTCGACGGCGAAGGGCGCCCGGTGCGGCGCCAACTCGTCGAGATCTGGCAGGCCAACGCGGGCGGGCGCTACATCCACAAGCGAGATCAGCATCGTTCCCCGATCGACCCCAACTTCACCGGCACCGGCCGCTGCCTCACTGATGATGACGGCAACTACCGCTTCACCACGATCAAGCCGGGTCCTTACCCGTGGAAGAACCACAGCAACGCATGGCGGCCTGCTCACATCCACTTCTCTCTGTTCGGCACAGAATTCACGCAACGAATGGTTACTCAGATGTACTTCCCGGGGGATCCCCTGCTGGCCCTCGACCCGATCTACCAGGCGATCACGGACCAAAGGGCGCGCGACCGACTGGTGGCCAGCTACGACCACGACGTCAGCACCCACGAATGGGCTACGGGGTATCGGTGGGACATCGTCCTGACTGGGGCAGCGCGCACCCCGATCGAGAGCCCTGACAGGGGAGCCTGCCAGTGACTGCTACGCTGCTGCCCGCCACTCCGGGCCAGACTGTCGGACCGTTCTTCGGTTACGCGTTGCCGTTCGCAAAGTGCAACGAGCTGGTGCCGCCCGGTTCGCCGAACGCTGTTCAATTGCACGGCCTCGTCGCCGACGCTAACGGCCGAGGAGTGCCTGACGCCCTGGTTGAGATCTGGCAGGCTGACGCCGACGGGACGATCTCGAACGCCGCCGGGTCCTTGCGCAGGGACGGCTGGACCTTTTCCGGGTGGGGCCGCGCCAGCACCGATGACAGTGGCCGATACAGCTTCTCCACCGTCATTCCCGGTGCCACCGAACCCCATGCAGCGCCGTTCATTCTGATCACTGTGTTCGCCAGGGGGCTGCTGAACCGGTTGTTCACGCGCGCCTACGTACCCGGCGAGCAACTGGCACGCGATACTTTGCTGAGCGGACTGCCTCCCGAGCGTCGTGACACGCTCGTCGCCACTCGCGACCAAACTGGCCTTCGCTTCGACATCCAATTGCAGGACTCGAAGGACAAGCCCGAGACGGTCTTCTTGCGTTACCCAGGCCACCAGCGATGACGAACCTGCTGTGGCCCGGCGACAATCTCGCTGGCGACCTGATGAGCGACGCGGCGTTCCTGGAGGCCATGCTTGCGGTGGAAGGCGCGTGGCTGGACGGTCTCATCGACGCAGGCATCGCACCCCGGGAGGCCAGAGCGCAGCTGGTGGACCTCCTCGCAGAGAACGACCTCGAGGCGATCGCCCGGTGCGCCGACGCCGATGGCAATCCTGTTTCCGGCCTGGTCTCGGTGTTGCGGGAACGCTCCGCTGAGCCGACCGCGCGCTGGCTGCATCGTGGGTTGACCAGTCAGGACGTCATCGACACTGCTTTGATGCTGTGCGCCAGGGACGTCCTAGGCGCGATCGGCGACGAGTTCGCCATTCAGGTAAGGGCGCTGTGCGGTCTCGCCGAAACTCACCGCAGCACAACCGCTCTGGCGAGAACACTGACCCAGGCCGCCCTCCCGAGTACGCTCGGCGCCAAGTTCGCCCACTGGTTGACCGGTGTGCTCGACGCCGTCGAGCCCCTGAGGGGGCTGCTCGCATCGCTACCGATTCAGGTTGGCGGTGCGGTGGGGAGCCTCGCTGCTGCCACCGAGTTGGCCGGTTCGGTGGACGGCGCCGTGGCCCTCAGCGATGGCCTCGCCGCGGCACTGCGACTGGCCCCCGCTCCGCCGTGGCATAGCACCCGCTCGGCGGTGACCAGGATCGGTGATGCGCTGGCGAGCTGCTGCGACGCCTGGGGCCACATCGCCACCGACGTCGCGACGGGCAGTCGGTCGGAGATCGGCGAGCTCGCGGAGGGACGCGGCGGCGGCTCGTCGAGCATGCCGCACAAGAACAATCCGATCCGCTCCGTGCTGATTCGCCGCGCCACATTCACCGCGGGGCCGTTGGCGGGCATACTTCATGCTGCGGCGGGCGCAAGCGTCGACGAGCGCTCCGACGGCGCCTGGCACGCCGAGTGGGCCACCCTGCAAACATTGGGCCGCCGCACCGTGGTGGCTGCCGTCCACACCTCGGAACTCGTCACGGGTCTGCTGGTGCACGCCGATCGCGCCGCCGCCAACCTGGCTGCCGCCCAAGGGCTCGCCTCCGAGCAGCGCGTGATGACCGAGTTGACCGGTCGCGCAGCACTTCGTGACTACACCGGAGCCACTGACAGGCTGATCGACGCCACGCTGGACCGGGCCCGCCGCCTTTTCGAGGACACACCATGAGCGTGCCGCGTCTGCAAGTCATCGACCTCGGCGGGCCCGACGGCGGGTCCCTGCTCCTGCTCGGCCCCTCTCTAGGCACGTCGACGGCCACCCTGTGGACAGGGGTGGCCCAACGGTTGAATGACCACCTGCGCGTCGTCGGGTGGGACCTGCCCGGCCACGGCCGCGGCGTTCAGGCCCAACCGTTCACCATCGCCGACTTGTCTGCCGCAGTGCTGTTGCTCGCCGACAGTCTGGGTGCCGACACATTCCACTACGCCGGTAATTCGGTGGGTGGTTGCGTGGGCCTGCAGCTGCTGCTGAACGCGCCGCAAAGGGTCGGTTCGGCGACCCTGCTGTGCACTGGCGCGGCGATCGGCACACCGGACGACTGGCTCGAACGTGCCGCCACCGTCCGCGCCGGAGGCATCGACACGATGCTGGCCGGCACGGCACAACGCTGGTTCGGGCCCGGTTTCATCGCCCGTCAACCGGGCGTCGGCGCGGCACTGCTGGACGCCCTGAGCCACACAGATCCCGAGTCCTATGCACTGGTCTGCGAAGCGTTGGCAGTGTTCGACGTCACCGACCGGCTGTCCGAGATCGCCATTCCGGTCCTGGCCGTTGCAGGCAGCGCCGACGGCGCCACGCCGCCGGAATCGTTGCGGTGCATCGCCTCCGGCGTACAGGACGGGGACCTCGTGGTGCTCGACGGCGTCGGGCACTTGGCCCCCGTCGAGGCTCCAGACCGGGTGGCGGGCCTCATCGCAGAGCTCGTCGGTGTACCGCAGCCCCCGAGTAGGACCGTCGAGGACGTGCACCGCGCTGGAATGGCAGTACGGCGCGAAGTGCTCGGCGACGCGTACGTCGACGGAGCTGTGGCCGGTACCACCGATCTGACCGCCGACTTCCAGCAGATGATCACCCAGTACGCCTGGGGCAGCATCTGGACTCGCCCCGGTCTCGACCTCCGCAGCCGCTCGATGATCACGCTGACGGCGTTGGTCGCCCGCGGCCACCACGAGGAACTTGCCATGCATCTGCGGGCGGCCCGCCGCAACGGTTTGATCAACGATGAGATTAAGGAGCTGCTGATGCAGACCGCCATCTACTGCGGGGTCCCCGATGCCAACTCCGCGTTCCGTATCGCCGCTGAGGTCCTGCCTGAGTTCAACGAGCACCAAGGTGAGCAATGAGTCGCACCGTTATCTGCGACCGTACCGAGGACGCCGTCGTTGGAATCGGCGACGGTGCAACGATTCTCGTCGGCGGTTTCGGCATGGCGGGCATGCCTACCACCCTTATCGACGCGTTGATCGAACAGGGCGCAGCCGAGCTCACCATCGTCAGCAACAACGCCGGCAACGGCGATACCGGACTGGCCGCGGTGCTGGCGGCGGGCCGGGTCGCCAAGGTCATCTGCTCCTTTCCACGACAGGCCGACTCGTATGTGTTCGACGAGCTCTACCGGGCAGGCAAGGTCGACCTCGAAGTGGTGCCGCAGGGCAACCTGGCCGAACGGATCAGGGCAGCGGGGGCCGGAATCGGCGCATTCTTCTGTCCGACCGGGGTCGGCACTCCGCTCGCCGACGGCAAGGAAATCCGCACCATCGAAGGCCGCGATTACGTATTGGAGTACCCGATCCGCGGCGACGTCGCACTCATAAAAGCACACGTCGCCGACCGGGCCGGAAACCTGTTGTACCGCAAAACCGCACGAAACTTCGGCCCGGTGATGGCGACCGCGGCATCTCTGACCATCGTCGAGGCTGCCCACGTCGTCGACACTGGACGGATCGACCCCGAGGCAGTCGTAACACCAGGCATCTTCGTCGACCGCATCCTCGACCTGTCCGCAACCGTCCACACGACCACGGAGTGCACTTCGTGACCGGGACCACACCCCACACATCGACGCATCTGCGCGTCGAGCACCTCGACCGCGGACCGCTGAACCGTTGTGAGATCGCCGAGATGGTCGCGCGCGACATCCCAGCCGGGTCGTATGTCAACCTCGGAATCGGTCAGCCCACGACGGTAGCCGACCATCTAGACCCCGCCGCAGAGGTTGTGCTTCATACCGAGAACGGGATGCTCGGCATGGGTTCGGCGGCCAGTGGAGACATGATCGACCCCGATCTCACCAACGCGGGCAAGATCCCGGTTACCGAAACCCCAGGGGCGTCTTACTTCCATCACGCCGACTCCTTCGCCATGATGCGGGGAGGTCACCTCGACATCTGCGTACTCGGAGCATTTCAAGTCAGCCAGCGGGGGGATCTCGCCAACTGGCATACCGGGGCCCCTGACGCTATCCCTGCCGTCGGCGGTGCCATGGATCTCGCTATCGGAGCCAAGTGCGTATTCGTGATGATGACGCTATTTACCAAGGACGGGACCGCCAAACTCGTCCCACAATGCACCTACCCACTGACCGGACTGCGCTGTGTCAGCCGAGTTTACACCGATCACGCCGTGTTTGACATCGATAGGACCGGTGGCGGCAAGTTGCGGGTTTTACAGACATTCGGCCTCAGCTTTGCCGAACTCCAGAAGCGGCTGCAGGTGGTGCTCTCATGACCGTTGCGGGGCCCGCAGCTGAGCGAGCTAGATGCATACAACATTGTACGATATAACGGTATTACTATTATTGAGTGGCGACCGGTAGAACAGACCCCGAGCTGGCGATTGGGGACATGTTCACGCGAGTGAACACGAGTCGCGTGTCGGGGGTGATCGTGGAGCAGATCCGCGGTTTGATCCGCGGCGGCAGGCTAAAGCCGGGCGACCGGCTGCCGTCGGAACGCGAGCTCGGGGAGCGTTTCGGCGTCAGTCGTGTCGGGTTGCGTGAAGCAATGCGCGTACTGGAGGGCAACGGCCTCATCACGATCAGAGTCGGTTCGCGCGGTGGCGCCTTCGTCACGGCTCCCACCAGCTCGCATATCGGAGAGGGTATTGTCGATTTGCTCACGCTGTCGGTTCTTCGTGCCGACGAGGTCACCGAGGCTCGACGGATCTTCGAAATGGGTTACGTGCCGCTCGTTTGTGAACGCGCCGACGAAGACGACATCTCGGATCTATTGGAGATCTGCGAACGCGCAGATGCTGCGGTGGCCGATGGGCATTACCCCGTCGCCCTGTCGGGTGAATTCCACGTGCGTGTGGCCAAAGCAACTCACAACGACGCCATCGAGATGCTTGCACGTTCCTTTCAAGGTCAAGTGGTCAGGTCGCTACAGCAAGCTCAAGACTATGATCCAGCGGTTGGCGTCATCGGCACGAAGGAGCACCGCAGATTCGTGAGCGCGGTGAGCAGTCGTGACGTTGAGACGGCCGAAGCGATTATGCGCCGGCACCTAGAGCGAACCGCGCGGCGCCTCCGTGCTCGCGAACCACGATCGTCGGGGTGCTGATAGACGCTCCATCAAGCGCTTGCCTAGGCCGGGCTAAACCGTAAAGGAGCGGGGGGTCAATTCGCATGTGCCGTGGACGTCGACCCGAGTCGGAACCGGTCGGACGTGATGCGGGCACGCCCCAGCGGATGACATCCGTATCCGTTCAGGTCGGCTCTCGCAGTGGCTAGCAATACCAAGTGAGGGCTGTGTGCGCCAGGGTGTCAGCCCCGATCGTGAGGCCCGGCATATTACGCGTCATAGCCGAGTGATTGGTGGTCATCGCGTGATTCGTCGAGAGACCCGTCAAAGTCATTGGAGCACAGGAATACACCCGATGACCACGGACGATATCGGCTGGCTGGCCGTTTCGGCCGACCGACTTACCATCATCCACCCCGACGCGGTGCGTGAGCTGCTAAGCATGTTCATCCATACCCCTGACGGGCGGAAGCCGAAGCGCTGCGTCGCGCCGGGTACACCAATGCTGTGCCGGTCGGACGACCTGCGCAACGGCTTCCGTAACCGCTAATTCGACGCCCCCACAGGATCATTGGACATGGCGATCGGGTGTCATGGTCCACGTCGAACGGTCAATAGTGACGCTGGAACCCTCGCGCGGGTCTCATGTCGTACCGGCGGCCGGCTCGGGCGCTGGGAACGTCCGCCGCCGGCAGGAACGCGGGGGACCAACCCGGTGACTTGATGATCGCCTGCTCGCGCGGTCCAGTGGCTTCAGCGGTCCGCGGAGCGAGTACCGCGCGACCCGAAAGCCTGGGCGAAGGTGATGTTGCCCAAAGTCTCGCGCTGTGTGGCGTCTAACGCAGCCAATAGCCTCGAGTTCTCGATGACGATCATCTCGACGTCGAGCCCGTCGTCGGCGTAGTGTCGATGCCAGACCCAGGGCGGCGTGTATACGAAGTCGCCTGTGTTCCATTGGACCCCTTGATCGCCGATTTCCGACCGGCCCGAGCCGTGTAGCACGAAGTGAACTGATTCATGCACATGTCTATGGAGATCACTGGCTTCGCCAGCGGGAATCTTCTGCAGGAAGAACTCGA
This sequence comes from Mycolicibacterium aromaticivorans JS19b1 = JCM 16368, assembly GCF_000559085.1. NCBI lineage: Bacteria > Bacillati > Actinomycetota > Actinomycetes > Mycobacteriales > Mycobacteriaceae > Mycobacterium > Mycolicibacterium aromaticivorans. The sequence continues at coordinate 395,354 of NZ_JALN02000002.1, forward strand.
AGGCTCGAGCAGGGATTCGCAGAAGCAACCCGATTTGGGATGGGCTTCCAGTCTGGACCCAGTGCGCCTCGGTGGAGCTGACAACCAGGTTCTCCTCGGTGACCTCCTGGCTGTCGCGACCTTCTGCTCGCGCCATGCTCCTGGCGAAATCGTCTAATTCGGCATTGGATAGGCCCATGGGCCCGACTCCTTACTTTTTATCGTCGTTCGGTGCCCTCTAAGCGACGACGCGGTTTTCGTCGATAAGTCATGCGGCCTCGGTCGTGGGTACGGCTATTACTGAGACGCGAAGGCGTTCAACGCTATTGCAGTCGCCTTCGTCGTTCTACCATACCTGATCAATTTGGCAAACGCGCGATGTCACAACGGGATTCAACATCGCATGTATACGCATCCCTACGCGGTTGTCGACGACGGTCCGAACATTTGGCGAGGGCGGTCGCGACTCCGTTCGACGTGGACGGTATGCAATAAGTAGGTTGGTACGACGACACAGCAGCGAGATTTCTTGGTTACGAGTGCCTGTTGTCCGGGAGACTTAGGATGGGCGAGGCCCACCGCGCTGATCGCGGCGCGCGGAAAGCTCGCTTTGATCGCGTCGTGCCCGTTCATTCGAGTCGCACCGCTCTAGCTTTCGCGCTGGGAGTCAAGGTTGACGTTGGGCGAAGTTGATCGGCCGGGCGGGATACTCGGCTTTTCACGCGATGAACAGTGCGTTTGTGTTGGTCGGTGGGCCGTCGTGTTCCGGCAGGCTGATTAGTCGCCGTGAGCGGCAGGCTTTCGTGTGCGCCGTGATGGCGGCCCAGGGCGAGCGGGCGGCAAGCTAGGTTGCGCCGTCGTGCGGCATAGCTATGAAAGCCGTCACCGTTCGCCGCTGAGCCTTCCTTGACGATGGCGCTGTTCATCGAAGGGTTGTTGGGTTCGGAGCAGTCGGTAGGCCAGGCGGCACGCGTGACGCGCGAGCGCGACGCGGGCCTGAATCGGGGCCATGCCGCGCGCCCGCAATTCAGCGTTGCGTTCGATGAACGCCGGTGAGCGTTGAGACAGGCCCCAAGCGATTCCCATCAACGCATCGCGGTGCTCGGCCAGTCCTTGTCGAGAGATTCGGCCACGTCGGTGCAACGTGGCTGACTGGTAGAGCGCTGGCGCCAATCCCGTTGCCGAGTAGAGATGTTCAGCGTCGGGGAACCGCTCGATCGGGAGACTGTGCGCGGCGAAGGCCGCCGCGCGGATCGAGGCGACACCGGGAAGCGTGGTCAAGACTTGGCCGTCGGTGTCGGTGAGCAATGCCGCGACTTCGAGGTCGATGGCATCGATGTCCCCCCGGAGACGGCGATACCGGTCGAGGTCGCGATGCAAGCGATGAGCACGTTGATCGGCATCGGCAGGAGGAGGTAGACAGCCGTGCCACCGCTGCAGCCAATAGTGGGCGGTGTTGGTCGTCAAACGCCCGGGCGCCCGGCACATCAGTGACCGCAATTGGGGTGGCCGTCCGGCAAACGCGGCAGCACAGGCCAGCACCACAAGACCGGTCGGCGTCTCCAGCGCCAGCGATCGGCCATGACCCGAGGGCGCTGACAGCCCAGGGCATAGGGCGTTGAGCTGGTCGTGCAGTCGCTGCTGTGCGACCTTGCGGTCGGCCACCAATCCACGACGATGCCGAACCGCGGCACGCAGCGCTTCCACCGCGGCCTGCTGGCCGTAGCGTCGACCACCGCCCTGGCGTGCCATGTAGGTCAAGGCCGCGCAGTCGCGGTCGTCGGTCTTGAACCGGCCCGAACCCAGTTGATACGAGCTGATTTCGTCTCCGACGGAGCGAAGAGTCGTACCGAACCAGGATGGCGACGTTCCAGCTCGGTGACCCAGGGTCGATGCAGACTGCCCGTCGCCTCGATCGCGATCACCGGCAAACATGGACCATGTTTGTTCAGCGCCACCTGCAGCTGGTGATGCCTTCCCGCGAAACCGGCAACGTCATCGGATCCATGAGCAGCCCCGACCCATTGCTGATCCACACCCGATTGAACGCCTTACCAGGGTCCACGGCGACGATCACCGTGGACGGATCAAGCGCAACCTCCAACACCGACATGAGCAGCCTCCTCCGAATCGGACCTCCCCTGAGGATCCGCCCAGCGACTACTCATGGCCTATCAGCTAGCCTGCGGTCGCACCCGCACGGAGGCGCACAGTTCGGTGGTGATCCGCGTCCGGTCCTTCCGCCCCGAATCGCGATGGCCGCGTAGCCGAACCGTGGCCAGCTGCGACGATCTCTTGAGGCTGAATGAGGTAGCTGCGACGACGATCGCGTCGAAGTGTGCGCGAGCTGGATGATCTCTATTTCGCAGTTGGCGCGAGGCAAAACGCGGGGCCTGCCCTGTTAGCTGTACTGACCACGGACGTTAGCGGACGGCGAAGGATCGCGGGGTCGCTTCGCCCCGGACCGCATGCTGACCGACGACATTGCGACGAAGGGATGTCGAAGGATACAACGTCATACGAGGAGTTCTGAGAACGACCATTCCATCGGAACCCACAGTCTCCCCCGATTCCAGTAGCGCGCTGGAGCAGCCCGACCTCAGCGGCGAGCTCGGCGAACCCGGAACGACCGGCGGCGTTGACGCCAGCCACCGAAGGTCGTCATCGATCACCCGCCCCGCGCTGCGCGGCCAGCCCAGTTCGGCCGCGCGCGCCGCCAGGTCATACTGACGACCGGTGGATTCCCGGTTGCGGCTGATCTGGGCCACGGTGGACTGCCGGATATAGACCACCGCGGCACGCCCCCGATGCGCAGTGGTGACCTTAGGCTCACCCATCGGCGGCCACCTCGATCCCGCTCGTCGTGGCCGCTTTGACGATCACATTGGCCAGCAACATGATCGCGGTCATGACTGCGTCGGCCGGCAATTGCTCGACCATCGGCTCCGGCGGCTGATCGGCTGTCGTTGGCGGGGAGCGGAGCTGGTATCAAACTGAGCTGGACAGGCTGCACGGGAGTCCCCTTGCACCGTGACATCCCTGCAGCCTGTCCCCGCAGGTCGGCGATCAGCTCGCACACATGCAGCAGATCTGCCACCGACCCCAACGTCGCAGCACCGCTATCCCCTCGCCAGAAACCGGCTCGGCATCGGTCCAGGCAGCCGGGATCAGCGATTTACTGCCGTCGCACATTTCCAGCAGCAACTCGATGACCTCATGTCGACGCATCGCGCCCAACCCCCGCAACAACCGGTCCCGCAGGGGATGACGCGACCGCGTAACCCACACCGACGGCGGAAGGTCCTCGAGGCGGGCAGTGAGACGAGACGCGTTTGATCGGGTCAACCATGACGTGCTCATGGCCCGCCTTGCGCGGAAGGTGAAAGACAAACGGTTGTCGAAGCTGATCCGCTGCTATGTGGGGGCGGGGATCATGGTTGACGGTGTCCGGCAGCCGGTAAGTGAGGGCACCCCCGGGGTCCCCGTTGTCGTCGGAGCTTCGAACATTATGCTCCAAGATTTCGATCAGGAGTTCCGGAGCCATGAGCATCGGTTTGTCCGGTATGCCAACGATATTCGGGTCTTCGTGAAATCAGAGCCGCAGCCGAGTAGGTGCTCGAACAGAGCACCATGCCGCTAGAGCAGCGAACCAGAGCAAGTCCTCGATCAATCCGACAACGACAGCTGTGGTGCTGGGATTTGGGTTCTTCTTCACCGCCTCCGGGGTCAAGATCCGGGTCGCGCCCGCGGCGAGGCAACGGGTCAAAGCCCCTGTGCGGGCATTGACCTCGCGGCGCTAGGGTGTTGTCCGTGCAGTACCGCATCATGCGGTTGAACCTATACATCCGGGGCTGGACGGGGTATTTCCGCTTGGCGGCGAACCCGCGTACGTTTCCCGATCTGGATGAATGGTTTCGCCGACGGATGCGCCAGATCCGATGGAAGGAATGGAAACTCGCCCGCTCCCGGGTCGCTCACCTGGGTGCCCTCGGGATCCGCGCTGACCTGGCCTGGCAATGGGGCATGAGTAGCCACGGCTACTGGCGGACCTCCCGCTTTCGTATCCTGTATCGGGCTCTTCCCACTCAATCCACTCAATACTGGGAAGACCTGGGCCTCGTCCTCTTTCACCAAGCCTGGACCAGATTCCAACGACCCAATGACCCGCCGTAAGCGAGGCCCGCACATCCAGTGGCCTGAAAGGCCGGGCGGGAAACCCGGCCCTCCTACTCGATTTGATCGGTGCCAGTCGGTACCGCTGCGGTCGTTGATCAGCGCCGGTTGGTGTCAGACTCTTTGCGCGGGTTGGGTACCGCAAGAAGATGGTTCGTCGCGAACGGTGAAACGCCCTGGAAATCCTGGAGGCAAACCCGGGACGCTTCACGGCCTACATGGGCGACCAATTGACGTATCGGCCTCTATATCAAGTTTGAGGACTAGGAGACCCGGCCTATCGACCGCGGCGTGACGACGGACACCTTTAGGCCTGGAGCCGAGCGTGCCGCGTTGTTCGCGTTCCACGGTAGACCGCCTTGACGGCGAGGTGAGATCTGGCTAACATTCTCTACAGCGGAGGACTTATCTGTTCAGCAGAACAGGCTGGTCAGTATTGACGGTTTGCCGGAGGAGTTCGATTTGATGAACGCGGTCGCGGTGGACCGGGATACCCGTGAGTCCGTCGAGGACTTCATGTTTCGGGAAGCGGAGTTGCTCGATGGAGGACAGTTCCGGGACTGGTTGGGCCTGCTTGACCCCGACATCCGGTATGTGGTTCCGGTGCGCACAACCCGGGAGGACTCCGCGGGTTGGGTGAGCGCGATCGCGCACTGGAACGACGATTACACGGGCTTGGAGATGCGGGTCCTGCGCAGCGAGACGGAGTTCTCATGGGCGGAGTCACCTCGATCCCGGACCCGCCACTTCGTGTCCAATATCCGCACCACTGCCGGACCTGGGGCTGATGAGTTGACCGTGCGGTCGAACCTGTTGTTCTTCCGCAGCCGCGGAGCTAGCGGACGGTGGGAGTTGCTGTCGGCTGAACGCGTCGACGTGCTGCGCCGGAGCGACGGGTCGCTGCGGCTCGCTCGGCGTGAGGTCTTGCTCGACCATTCGACGCTGCCTATCGACAACCTGTCGGTAGTCCTGTAGCCACGCTCTCTCGCCGTCGTCGTCCTTGAAAGCACTGCCTGTCCAGAAAGGGTCCGATCACATGACCACCGAAACAACCGAAACGGGATTAACCAGGATGATGGTGAACGCGTGATTGGGGTGCCGGGCGGTGACCTGGATCTGTCGGTTCAGGAGTGCGATGTCTTAGTGGTTGGTGGGGGGATTGGTGGAGTGCGGGCGGCATTGCGGGCGGCGGAGTTGGGGTCGTCGGTGATTCTGGTGGAGAAGGCGGTGGTTTCGCGGGCAGGACCGATGACTTATGTGCATAGCCAATACGCCCCTGATCACCGGGTGCAGGGTGAGGAGATGGTCGAGTGGATGCGCGAGTTCGTAGTGGGCAGCAACTATTTGGCCGATCAGGATTGGGTGGAGCAGTACATCGCCGAGGCGTACGACCGGGTTAATGAGCAGATCGAGTGGGGCGTTCCGTATTCCACTCAGAAAGATGGGGCGCTGAAATATGTGTCGGTCCGCGGCCACAATCTTGGCACGACGCTGGGCGTGGATGGGCGCGTGTGTATGGAGATCCTCAAGGAGAGGATGAAGGCGGCGGGGGTGCGTCTGTTCGAGCGGGTCGATGTGATCGACTTGCTGACCACCGACGGTCGTCGGCCGACCGCTGGTGCGGTGTGCGGCGCGGTGGGGGTCAATGTGGTCACCGGTGAGTATCACGTCTTCACTGCGGGCAGCGTCATCCTCAATACCGGCCCCTGGTATCCGAAGCTGCACTACGCGTTCGCCGACCATTGCAGCGGGGAGGGGCATGTGGCGGCGTGGCGGGTGGGCGCTGAGTTCGCTGGCATGGAGTTCGGCCAGTTCGCTGCCTGGAGTTATTTCAATCGGTCGTTCTTCACGCCGGGTCAAGCCAAGATCCAGGGGATCGGGGGCAGGTTCTGCAACGCGGCGGGCGAGTACTTCATGGACCGCTATGACCCGATCTGGGGGGATAAGGGGGGGCTGTTCACCATCGCGCGGGCGATCATGACCGAGATGGTGGAGGGCCGCGGTCCTTGCTATCTCGACTTGCGCCATGTCGCGCAATCTGATATCGATGTGCTCTACGAGGTGTCGCCGACGGTGCGGCGTGCCTTCACCGAGTTTGAGGTCGATCCCTCCACGGATCTGCTGGAGGTGACCCCGTTCATCGTGCTCGGCACGAGCAGCACCAGCGGTCCCACGATCGATCTGGACGGTGCCACCACCGTGCCCGGCTTGTACGCGGTGGGGTACGGCACGGCGTGCCCGCATTTGATGTCGGGGATTTCTGGCAGCGGGATCTCGAGTTTCTCCGCGGTTGCGGGGTACCGGGCGGGCACTGCAGCAGCCGCGCGGGGCGGGGGCACTGTAGCGCGCACCGTGTGGGAGGAGCAAGCGCGAGAGAGCTTCGAGGGGTATTTCGCGCCTATGCGGCGGCTGAGGCAGGTCCGGCCGGCCGACGTGTGGAAGGCCATCGGCGAGGCGACGGCGAATCCGGCGTTCGCACTGTTCAAGTCTGAGGCACGGATCGACGAGGCACTCACTGAGCTGTACCGGATCCGTGACCGGGTGTTGCGGTACGTCTTCGCGCCGGACTATCAGGAGCTTAAGAAGGCACACGAGGTTCGCGCCTATCTGACGTTGGCGATCATTACCTGCGAGGCGATGAAGCGGCGCACCGAGAGCCGTGGGGAGCTGTTTCGGATCGACTACCCGTACGCCGACAACGACGAGTGGCTCAAGTGGCTGCTCGTGCGCCGGGGCAGCGACGGTGAATTCGACCTGGAGTTCAGCGAGCGGGTCCTGCCGATTCAGTCGTGGCCGGTGCAGGCCCCACCGGGCCGCCATCCAAGTCCGTACACAGTGCCCGAAGGTTACCGCGAGGAGGTGGCAGTTCAGTGATCGAGAGTATCGACGAGACAACCTGCGACGGGTGCAACGTCTGCATCGACAGCTGTCCGACTGGGGTGATCCGGCTGGTGGAGGGTGATGAACCATGGGCCACCACCAAGTGGCGAGCCAAGATCATCTACCCCAACGACTGTCATTCCTGTCGGTTGTGCGCGATCGATTGCCATGTGGACGCGATCGTCGTCAGCCACGCACTGGTGATCCCCGAACCATTCCTCCCCAGCGTCGTGCCCTCAGCCACAGTCGCGACCCAGAACCAGGCGAACCCCTAGCGTCATGCCCGCCGTCGCGACGAGCCGGGGAGTGTTCAGTGTCTCCGGCGACCGGCGAGGTCCGGGCCTGGCCCGAACTGCCCGGGGAAGGGCAAGGCCATGGCCGCCCACGGCCACACCATCGTCACCGCCGTCCACGAACAAGGGGTATTTCTGGCCACGGCGGGCGCTCACCACCACCGAGGAGATTTTCGATGAAGTAGTCAAACGCAGGTCAGTGGTTGTGGATTGGCAGACGGCGATCGCGCGCCGCGCTGCTCATTTAGCGGTCGAGTCGTCGCGGGACGCGAACCTCCCGTGGCCATCCGACTGGGCAACCATATGACAGTCATCCCGACGTTCTCAGGGCCGATTTGAAGCCCAGGGGCGTCGGCCACCGTTACCTGCACGAAAGGTAGGACTTCATGATCAACGGAAAGCTCATCATCAACGGACGTGAGGAGGCGTCTGATCGGACGATTGAAGTCGCCAGTCCGGCGGACACACGAGTGGTGCTCGGGTCGGTCCCGGACGCGACGTCCGTGCAAGTCGACGCGGCGGTGGAGGCGGCCGCAACGGCGTTCCCGGAGTGGTCGTCGCGGCCGCTAGAGGAACGGCAAGGGGCTCTACTTGCAGCCGCAGGCGTGATCCACGACATGATCGAGGAGTACGTACCTCTCCTGAGCCGTGAGAACGGAAAGATCCTCGAAGAGTCGAAGATCGACCTCGAGTTCGCTTCAGGCATCTGTAGCTACACCGCCGGCATCTCTGCCGAGACGCTGGCGGACCAGGAGATCCGGGACACCGGCGGCAGGACCCTCATCCGGCGCCGTCCAATCGGGCCGGTCGCCGCTATCACGCCCTGGAACTTCCCGGTGGTCTTGTCGTTCATGAAACTAGCGCCGGCGCTCGTCGCCGGCAACACAGTCGTCCTGAAGCCGTCGGAGAACTCCCCCCTAGTACTCACCGAGATCATCCGGGCCCTCCAGCAGCACTTCCCACCGGGTGTGCTTAACATGGTCACCGGCGGCGACACGGTCGGAGAGACGTTGGTCTCCCACCCGCTAATCCGCAAGATCGGTTTCACCGGCGGCATCGACACTGGCCGCAAGGTCATGACTGCTGCGGCGCAAGACATCAAGCGGGTGACGCTCGAGCTTGGCGGAAACGACCCAGCAATCGTCCTCGACGACTTGGACCTCTCACCGGGAACTATGCGGCGGATCGCGAAGGGCGCGTTCGGTACCACCGGCCAGGTGTGCTTCGGGCTTAAAAGGATCTACGTGCCGACCCGGATCCACGACCGGTTCGTCGAAGCGTTTTGCTCCGCGGTGGACGAGATCGTCGTTGGACCCGGGGACGATCCACGATCCACGATGGGTCCGCTGAATAACGCCCAGCAGAAGGGCATGGTCGAGAAGATCGTCGAAGACGCACGGGCGAGCGGAGCGATTATCACCACCCTCGGTCAGCGGCTAGATACGGCGGCGTGGGAGCACGGCCACTTCATGATGCCCAGCGTGATTACTGAGGCTGATCCCCGGCTCGCGGTCGTCGAAGAGGAGCAGTTTGGGCCGGTGGTGCCTGTGCTGAGATATGACGAGCTCGACGAGGTGATCCGGCTCGTGAACCAATCGCAGTATGGGCTGGCCGCCTCGATCTGGACCTCGGACGAAGAGCGCGCCTTCCTGCTTGGCCGTCGGCTCGACACAGGCTCGGTGTTCGTCAACAGCCACACCTTCACCTCTCTTGATCCCCGCGCGCCGTTCGGTGGGGCGAAGCGGAGCGGATTGGGCCGCGAGTTCTCCCCGGACAGCTTGCACGCCTATACCGAACTGCAGACCATCAGCCGTCGAACTGGCCCGCCCGGGCCGCCGCTGTCCTGAGCCTGGCAGACGCCAGACTAGGTCTAAGCCGTGGTGCACACCCCTGCGGACACCGTAACTGCCTCGTGAGGCTGTATGCAGCGCACGGATCTGGCCGGCAAGCCATACATGGCGGATGGATCGCTGCGGCAGGGCTCTCGAGTGATGTGCCGTGGGTTCGGTGGCGTCGCGATACTTGGTTAAGGCGACGGTTTGCGCGGGTTGGTGTAGCAGTTCGAACTCTATCGGAGTCGACTACGGGGTACGTCAGCGACTGCGTTGGCGAGCTTCTCGATCAGGCCGTCGACCTGAGCTCGTCCTCCATGACATCTGAATTGACAGACCGTGATCGAGCAGTTTCGACGGTGGTCGCACGACGAATCGATTGCGGAAGGTTGGTCGGCGTGAGGGTTATTCCGGTGGGCCGCTTGCTGAAAAAGGTGTGGATCCCGTTAATTCTGGTCGCGGTGTTGGCGGTCTCCGGCCTGGTGGTTTCGCGTCTGCACAAGATGTTCGGGTCGCAGGACCTGAATGCCGGCGCCGGTTCCGGTATCGAGATCGTCCAGTTCAATCCCAAGGTCATGGTCTACGACGTCTTTGGCGCACCGGGGACCACCGCCCAGATCAGTTACTTCGACCCGGAAGCGAAAGTGCACACAGTCAATGTGCCGCTGCCCTGGTCGATCACCCTGTCAACGACGTTGCCCGCGGTCAGTGCCAGTCTCATGGCGCAGACCGACGGCGACCAGATTGGATGCCGCGTCACGGTGAACGGAACCGTCCGTGAAGAGCAATCAGCCGATGGGGTCAACGCCCAGACGTACTGCCTGGTGAAGTCCGCATGACCCACACCATTGCCGAGCCCGAATCCACCAGCAGGCCGAAGCGTCCCGTCGTCCCCCACCTGCTCCGCATCCTTGCGCTGCCGATCGTCCTGTTCTGGATCGCGATCGCCGTTCTGGTCAACGTCATCGCGCCTCAACTCGAGGTCGTCGGCGAGTTGCACTCGGCGCCGATGGCACCCGAGGACGCCCCGTCGATGCGGGCGATGAAGCTGATGGGCGCCAACTTCCAGGAGTTCAATTCCAACAGCACGATCATGGTCGTGGTGGAGGGTCAGAAGCCGCTGGGCCCGGACGCGCATCAGTACTACGACGCGATCATCCGCAAGCTGCAGCAAGATCCCGAGCACATCCAGCACATTCAGGATTTCTGGGGCGACACGCTGACCGCCGCCGGCGCCCAAAGTGCCGATGGCAAAGCCTCCTACGTGATGCTGAACCTCGCCGGTGAACAAGGCCAGACCCTGGCCAACGAAGGCGTGGACGCGGTCCGCAAGGTCATCGAGGAGACCCCGGCACCGCCCGGCGTGAAGGCCTACGTCGCCGGCCCCGCGGCGCTGACCGACGACCTGCACGTCATCGGCAACGCCAGCCTCGCGATGATCACCTTGATCACCCTCGTTGCGATCGCGGGCATGCTGCTGGTGGTCTACCGATCGATCCGGACCACGCTGATCCAGTTGTTCCTGACATTCCTGGGACTGCTGACCGCGCGTGGTGTGGTGTCAATTCTGGCCACCCACGGCGCCTTTGGACTGACGACGTTCGCCGGTAACATCCTGACGATGCTGGCGATCGCAGCGGCCACCGACTACGGCATCTTCATCTTCGGCCGATATCGCGAAGACCGCGGCATGGGCCTCGACCGAGACGACTCCTACTACGCCACCTTCAAGTCCGTCGCGCCCGTCATCGTGGGTTCCGGGCTGACGATCGCGGGCGCGACGTACTGCCTGTCCTTCGCGCGCCTGCCCTACTTCACCACCATGGGCGCCCCCGTCGCGATCGGCATGCTCGTGATCGTGGCGATCGCGGTCACGCTCGGCCCGGCGGTGCTCTACCTCGGCAGCCGCGTCGGACTGTATGAGTCCAAGCGGCCCCCACAGAGCAGATTCTGGCGGCGGGTCGGTACGGCCGTCGTACGTTGGCCCGCACCGATTTTCGTGGCGAGCCTATTCGTGGTGTTGCTCGGTCTCGTGGCGATCCCCGGGTACAAGCCGGCCTACAACGACCGCTACTACCTGCCCACGGACGCCCCGGTCAATCAGGGCTTCGCCGCTGCGGACCGGCACTTCACCCAGGCCAGGATGAATCCCGACATCCTCATGGTCGAGGCCGACCACGACATGCGCAATCCCGCCGACATGCTGGTGCTGAACAAGATCGCCAGCAATGTCATGCACACCGAGGGCATTGCGATGGTGCAGAGCATCACCCGGCCATTGGGTATCCCGATCCAGCACAGCTCGATTCCATTCCAGACGAGCGTGGCGGGTCAGACCACCAACATGAACCTGCCGTTCCAGCGGGATCAGCTGGACAACCAGCTCAAAACCGTTGACACGATGAATGTTTCGATCGATATCTTGGAGAAGCAGTACCAACTCTCCGTCAAGCAGACCCAGCTCACCCAGGACTCGGCGGCCCGGTCGCAGGATCTACTCGAGACCACCAAGGCGTTGCGCGACAACATCGCGAACTTCGACGACCAGTTCCGGCCCTTGCGAAACTATTTCTACTGGGAGCCGCACTGCTTCGACATCCCCCTGTGTAACGCGGCGCGGTCGCTGTTCGACTCCCTCGACGGGATCGATCAGGTGACCGACAAAACCGAAGGGGTGCAAGGCAATACCGATCAGCTGGCGGCACTCGCTCCGCAGCTGACGGCGCTGCTGCCCCAGACGATCGCGTCGATGAAGGCCAGCAGGGACCTGTCGCTGGCGTCGTACAACTCGCAGAAGGCCCTGCTCGACCAGATGCAAGCGACCAATGACACGGCGCTGGCGATGGGGGAAAGCTTCGACCAGGCCAAGAACGACGATCTGTTCTTCTTGCCGCCGGAGGCCTTCCAGAACCCCGACTTCGAGCGCGGCCTGAAGATGTTCCTCTCGCCGGACGGCAAGTCGACCCGCATGTTCATCACCCACGAGGGCGACCCGGCGACGGTCGACGGCATCGCTCGGGTCAACTCGGAGCGCAAGGCCGCCCAAGAGGCGCTGAAGATGTCCTCGCTGTCGAGCGCCAAGATTCATCTCGGCGGGGTCGCGGCGACGTACAAGGACATGTCCGACGGCGCACGCTACGACCTGCTGATCGCCGTGGTGTCGTCGCTGACGCTGATCTTCATGATCATGCTGATCCTGACGCGAAGCGCGGTCGCCGCGCTGGTGATCGTCGGTACGGCGGCGAGCTCGATCGCCGCGTCGTTCGGTATCTCGGTACTGCTGTGGCAGGACCTGTTCGGGATTCAGGTGCAGTGGCTGGTCATGCTGATGTCGGTCATCATCCTGTTGGCGGTCGGCTCGGACTACAACCTGCTGCTGGTCTCCCGTTTCAAGGATGAGATCCACGCCGGTTTGAAGACGGGCATCATCCGCTCGATGGCGGGCACCGGTGGTGTGGTGACGTCGGCCGGTCTGGTGTTCGCCGCGACGATGGCGGGGATGATGTTCAGCAAGCTGGTCGTGTTGGCCCAGATGGGTTCGACGATCGCGATCGGCCTGCTGATCGATACCTTCATCGTGCGGTCGCTGCTGATGCCGTCGATCGCGGTCATGCTGGGCCGGTGGTTCTGGTGGCCGCAGGTGGTCTATCCCCGGGGCGACAACCACTTCCCGAAACCGCAGTCAAAATCTCTTCACCTCTAGCGATGACCCGGCCACGGTGGCAGTACCGAGATAGGTGTAGAGCGTTACACACGGCGACGGCGTTTGGCGACATAGCCAGCACATGGCTCATGCGCTGCAACCGTGGTGCATCCCATGAGTTAGGTGTGGCCTAAAGCGCTTTGCGCCATCCATCCGCTGGAAGTGACCGCATCTGCCGGTCGAACGTGGGTGCGGCTCGTTAGGTTCTTGTGGGGAGTCTGACCTGCAGTCACACCTAGGCAGAAGTAGATCATTGCGGTCAGGGTTGGGGGGAGTAGTGCCGGTAGTCGCGGGCGTTGATGGGGATCTTGCTGTTGATGCCCTCGATGAGAGCATTGGAGATACCGAGTTCGATGGCGGCCAGGATGGGTTCGAAGAAGATCTCGAAGCGTTGCCCAGCGACACGAACACCGAGATTCGGGAACGTTTGGCGGCAGTGATACAGCCCTTGAGCAATCTGCTTGCGGCGCCGGGTGGCTGATTGAAGCGGTAGAGGTCACGGGCTTGTTGGGTCTGCTGCACGAATTGGTGACATCTGAGTTGGCTTGCCCGTGACGGGTGGGCTGGAAGGATGTCATTGTGCCCAGGCCTTACCCCCGTGAGTTCCGTGACGATGTCGTGCGGGTGGCTCGCAACCGCGATGACGGTGTGACGATCGAGCAGGTCGCCGCCGATTTCGGTGTGCACCCGATGACGCTGCACAAGTGGATGCGCCAAGCCGATATCGACGAGGGCACCAAGCCCGGCAAGAGCACCGGCGAGTCCGCGGAGCTGCGGGATGCACGCCGTCGAATCAAGCTGTTGGAGCAGGAAAACGAGGTCCTGCGCCGGGCGAGCGCGTATTTGTCGCAGGCCAATCTGCCGGGAAAAGGTTCTACCCGCTCGTGAACGAGCTCGCCGCCGACGGGGTTCCCGTCGCGGTGACGTGCCGGGTACTCAAGCTCGCCCGCCAGCCCTACTACCGCTGGCGGGCCAACTCGGTGACCGACGCCGAGGTCACCGAGGCCTACCGAGCCAACGCGTTGTTCGACGCCCATCGCGACGACCCGGAGTTCGGCTACCGCTACCTGGTCGAGGAAGCGTGCGCGGCCGGTGAACCGATGGCCGAGCGCACCGGGTGGCGGATCTGCTCAGAGCATCGCCTATGGAGTGCGTTCGGTAAGAAACGTGGCTAGAACGGCAAAGTGGGTCCGCCGGTGCATGACGATCTCGTCGAGCGCGACTTCACTGCCGAAGGGCCAAATCAGTTGTGGCTTAGCGACATCACCGAGCGTCCGACACGTGAAGGCAAGCTGTACCTCTGCGCGATCAAGGACGAATTCTCCAACCGCATCGTCGGGTACTGCATGGACTCGCGAATGAAGTCGCGGTTGGCGACTACCGCGCTGAGCAATGCGGTAGCACGCCGCGGCGAGGTGGCTGGCTGCATTCTGCACACCGATCGTGGATCTCAGTTCAGGTCAAGGAGTTTCGTTCATGCTTTGGGTCGCTACGAGATGGTCGGATCGATGGGCCGTGTTGGTGCGGCCGGCGACAACGCGGCCATGGAGAGCTTCTTCAGCCTGCTGCAGAAGAACGTACTGGACCGCCGCCGGTGGGACACCCGAGAGGAGTTGAGGATCGCCATCGTCACCTGGATCGAACGGACCTACCACCGCCGCCGACGCCAGACCGCCCTCGGGCGGTTGACCCCGATCGAATTCGAAGCAATCATGACCACACCGGCCAGTCAGGCCGCGTGACCGAAACTGTCACCTGATCGTGCAGCAGACCCGTTCTTTGAGAGTCCAGGCCCGTCCGATGCGTCGGTTGGTACGGGTGATCTGGTTGACCAATGCGTGTTTGTCATCGGTGGGTTTGTTCTCCCGGTGCGCAATGCTCAGCGTGTGGTCCACCTTTGCCCAGCGCTCATCGCCACTTTGTCCGGGCCTGCGGCGGCTTCGGCGAATACCGGTCGAGGGCGCGGTTGACCTATCGCGTGATGTGGAAGTCGTCGTAGCAGATGACCGCGTGCGGGACTGCTGCGGTCGTGACACCGGTGCAGGCGCGCGAGACGTCAATGCTGACGGTTTCGATAGCGGCCAGGGCTGAATCTGGCTGGCTGGCACGGAAGTTGGCAAGCGATTCTTCGCTGCGTCCGGGTTGGATGTCGACCACTGCGCCGGTGTCGTGGTCACCGATGATGGTCAGATACCGATGCGGGTGGCGATAGCAGATCTCATCGACACCGATGCGGTAGAGCGTCTGCAAGAGGCGTTGGTCCAACAGTTAGGCCCCACCGCGGTTGATGATCGCAGAGACGGTCTCCCAGGCGTAGCCCATCAACGTGGCCACGAGGTTCGGTCGGTGCGCTGAGCTAGCCACACCGCATGTCCTCGAAGTCACGGGTATGGCGGGCGCTGGGAAGAGCCGAAGGCAGCTCCTCGGTGACGATCCCGCAGTCCGAACAGTCCAGCTGGCGGATTTCGTAGACCAGCCACAGCCGCGCCCTGGCCAGATCGAGATGGCGCCAGCGCCGGCGGCGTCAGGTCATCGACCGCCGGTAGCCGTTTGCCGCATGGGCGACACAACAGGTGGGCCTTCGGGCGCAGCCGGACCTCAATATGACCGTCATCAATGACGACGTCGGTAACTGAACCGCCTGTAAGTCTGTACATGGCCGGCCCGGTGCTGGCTGACAGGTCGGTGCCGCCATATGAAGACTTACAGGCGGTTCAGCTGCTCACGAGCCTCAGGATCAATAACAGTCATCAGTGTCGACTCTCCGGCAGGACACCCCACCCCCCTACACAAACCATCTGACACCTCCGCGTGCGCGTCCCTCATTTCGCCGCCGAACCATCAATTCCTCATGCAGCACAACACCAACAGTCGCTGACCAGGACCAAAGCGCACCTAGAACCCTAGGAGCGCCACATGGGTTCGTGCTGGCTCTGTACGACGACCCTTATTTCATCGGGCGGGAGACCGGCCCCTTTGACCAAGTTCCCGAAGCGACTGCACCGCGTCCAGGGACTTGACCGAGATCTCTCTTGACCCGCAAGTGAGATCTGGCTAACATTCTCTACAGCGGAGGACTTATCTGTTCAGCAGAACAGGCTGGTCAGTATTGACGGTTTGCCGGAGGAGTTCGATTTGATGAACGCGGTCGCGGTGGACCGGGATACCCGTGAGTCCGTCGAGGACTTCATGTTTCGGGAAGCGGAGTTGCTCGATGGAGGACAGTTCCGGGACTGGTTGGGCCTGCTTGACCCCGACATCCGGTATGTGGTTCCGGTGCGCACCACCCGGGAGGACTCCGCGGGTTGGGTGAGCGCGATCGCGCACTGGAACGACGATTACACGGGCTTGGAGATGCGGGTCCTGCGCAGCGAGACGGAGTTCTCATGGGCGGAGTCACCTCGATCCCGGACCCGCCACTTCGTGTCCAATATCCGCACCACTGCCGGACCTGGGGCTGATGAGTTGACCGTGCGGTCGAACCTGTTGTTCTTCCGCAGCCGCGGAGCTAGCGGACGGTGGGAGTTGCTGTCGGCTGAACGCGTCGACGTGCTGCGCCGGAGCGACGGGTCGCTGCGGCTCGCTCGGCGTGAGGTCTTGCTCGACCATTCGACGCTGCCTATCGACAACCTGTCGGTAGTCCTGTAGCCACGCTCTCTCGCCGTCGTCGTCCTTGAAAGCACTGCCTGTCCAGAAAGGTCCGATCACATGACCACCGAAACAACCGAGACCACCGGAACCGCTGGCACGAGTGATCGCTACCTGCGGCGCGCGTTGCGCGACGTAGCGGACGGGCTCAAGGTCGGGCGACTACCCGCACGCGTCGTCAGCGATCCGACGCTCCATACGATTGAGATGGAGCGGATCTTCGGGCGCGCCTGGGTGTTCCTCGCGCACGAGTCGGAGTTGGCCAAGTCCGGCGACTTTGTGGTGCGTTATATCGGGGCCGATTCGGTGATCGTCTGCCGGGACGCCTCCGGCCAGATCCAAGCGCTGTCAAATTCTTGTCGACACCGTGGCGCTCTCGTGTGCCGTGCGGAGACGGGAAACACCGCCCACTTCCAGTGCCCTTACCACGGCTGGGTGTACAGCAATACCGGGGATCTCGTCGGTGTGCCAGCGATGAGGGAGGCCTATCCCGGCGGTTTCGATAAGACGCAGTGGGGATTGCGCCACATCCCCCATGTCGACTCGTATGCCGGATTCATCTTCGGTAGCGTCGATCCGAAGGCGCCGAACCTGACCGACTATCTCGGCGACACGACGTTTTACCTCGACCTCATTGCGAAGAAGACCGCGGGCGGTCTGGAGGTGATAGGGGCGCCGCATCGGTGGACTATGTCTGCGAACTGGAAGACGGCCGCCGACAATTTCGTCGGCGACTCCTACCACACCCTTTTCGCTCACCGCTCTATGGTGGAGCTGGGCATGGCTCCGGGTGACCCGAACTTCGCGAGCGCACCCGCGGAGATCTCGCTGCAGAACGGTCACGGCGTAGGTGTGCTCGGGTTTCCGCCCACGCTCGCCGATTTCCCAGAATACGAGGGATACCCCGACGAAGTCGTCGACCAGATGGCGGCGTCCTACCCGTCTTTGGCGCACAAGGACATGATGCGACGCTCAGCCTTCATTCACGGCACGGTGTTCCCAAATTTGTCCTTCATCAATGTGACCATCGCGCCTGACCACATGTCGCCCCCCACCCCGTTTATCACGTTCCGGTTGTGGCAGCCGCTATCTCATGACCGGATGGAGGTCCTTTCCTGGTTCCTGGTCGAACGCGATGCTCCGGAGTGGCTACGCGAGGCGTCGCAGGCCTCCTATGTCAACAACTTCGGTCCGGCCGGTGTTTTCGAACAGGACGACGCGGAGGCATGGAAGGCCATCACGGAATCTGTCCAGGGTCCGTTCGCCGGTGAAGGACTCCTGAACTACGAGATGGGCATGGACCTGACTCCACTTAATGACTGGCCAGGACCGGGCGAAGCCCTCCCGAGTGGGTACGCCGAGCAGAACCAGCGACGGTTCTGGGGGCGATGGCTGGACTACATGAGCCAACCTGCCCAGTTCCGCGGCGGTGCTCGATGACGATTCTGCCCAGGCTGCTCTCACGATGTACGCCGGTCCAACGATCGACCGCAGGTGAGTGATGCGGAGGCGGGAGACCGCCGAGTGGCAATAGTCACTGCCGCCGCGGCAGGGATCGGTAGAGCCATCGCCGCTCGGTGGTGTCGTGACGGCGGGAGCTGTGTCATGGCCGACACCGACGCCGGGCGCCTCGACGCAGCAGTTGCCGAACTGGCCGAGTCCGGCGCCGCGGTATGCGGCGTCGTAGGCGACGTGTGCCGCCGTGATGTCGCTGACGGCGTCGCCGAACGGGCGCTGACCGAGTTCGGGCAGCTCGACGCCCTTTTCAACGTCGTCGGCGGGAGCCTGGCCCGCAACGTCGAGGAGATCAGCGAGGAGCAGTGGCGCACTCAGCTCGACATGAACCTCGGCAGCGTCTTTCAGATGTCCAAACCCGCCATTCCCCTGCTTCGCCAGGGTGGCGGCGGATCGATTGTCAACGTTGCGTCGACGGCGGGGTTACTAGCCGAGAACAGGTGCTCCGCGTACAGCGCGAGCAAAGGTGGGGTCGTGCTACTCACGAAGAACATGGCCCTCGACTTCGCTCGTGACAACATCCGCGTCAACGCAATCGCTCCCGGAGGGACCCGCACGCCGAGGATCGAACGGTTCCTTACCGAGCACCCCGAACACTCCTCGATGATGGTCGACCTTTGCGCGATGCAGCGTTTCGGTTGGCCGGACGAGATCGCTGCGCCGGCTGTGTTTCTTGCCTCGCCCGAGGCGTCTTACATCACCGGTGCCGTCCTGCCGGTCGACGGAGGCATGACCGCCGGCGTGACTTTCCGGGCGTTCGAGGCGGGATGAGCATGATTCCCAAGCGCTGGCATCTTTGCCGGACTCACGACGAGGCCGGGAGCTGAGATGGACGCGATCGTACTCAAAGGCACCAACGACGTCGGCCTGACATCGGTCCCGGACCCCGCGCCGCAGCCTGGTGAGGTGATTATCGAAGTGGCGGCGACAGGGCTGTGTGGGACCGACCTGCACGAGTATGTGGCGGGACCCACCTTTTCGCAGCCACCGGTAGTGCTCGGCCACGAGGTATCGGGCCGGATCGTGGAGGTCGGTGCGGGCATCGACCGATGCCGTATCGGGGAGGGCGCCGCGGTGATTCCAATGGACTTCTGCGGCAGCTGCCACTACTGCCACCGGTCGCTCTACCACTTGTGTCAGCGCCCAGGATGGATCGGCTTGACCCGGGACGGCGGCCTGGCTAGCCACGTCGCAGTGCCGTCGCGCCTCGCGGTCCGAGTGCCCGACGCGGTGGACCTCCAGGAGGCGGCCCTGACCGAGCCGACGGCAGTGGCGTTCCACGCGGTGCGGCGAGCGGAGCTGCTCCTCGGCGAAACGGTGCTGGTCCTCGGCGCGGGGGCGCTCGGGCTCACCGTGATCCAGTGCGCACGCGCAGCAGGAGCCGCGCGGATCTACGTCACGGAACCGAGCCGCGTGCGCGGCAACTTGGCCCGCGACCTCGGCGCCACGTTGGTGCTCGATCCACACGAGCCCGGGACCACCGCGCGAATTCTGGAGGAGACACGAGGCGTTGGGGTGGATGTCGTGTTCCACGTGGCAGGCAGCGTGGAGGCGTTCACACAGGGCCTGGACTGCCTACGCAAACAGGGCCGCTTCATGGAGATGTCGTCATGGGCCGGGCCGGCCTCGCTCGATGTCAACCGCCATCTTCTCAAAGAGACGCAGCTCCGGATGGTTTTCGGGTACGACATGTTCGACGACTTCCCCGCCGTCCTAGCGCTGATGGCCGACGGAAAAATCGCGCTCACGCCGCAGATCACCACCCGAATCCCACTGGACAGTGCGGTGGAGGAGGGGTTGAACGGGCTGTTGGAGGCGCGAGAGGGTCTGATCAAAGTGCTGGTGAGGCCATGAGTGGGGTTGTAGGTCGAGTGATGGCGGTGTCGATGCCGGAGTGCGACTCTTTGGCGGTTGGCGGGCCCACAATCTTGGTGCCGTGTTGGTGATCTGCGACCCCGTCCATTCCAAAGTGGAGCACCCTGGCGAGGGCGGCGGCTCGAGTTCAGATGAGGAGGGGTCCTGATGCCCGTCGTAGCGGCAAGTCGGGGCGTATTCACTGTGTCCGGTGAGGGGAAGGTCCAGGCCTGGCCCGCTTTGCCGGGGCAGGTAATGGCCATGGCCGCGCGCGGCGATCGCGTCGCCGTCGCCGTCCACAACCAGGGCGTATTTCTGGGTACCGCGGGTGCTAACTGCTGGACTGGGCTTGACGATGGGCTCGTACACCGCGATGTGCGCGCGCTGGCGTTCGACCCGCACGCACCCCACGCGCTCTACGCCGGCACAGAACCAGCGCACCTGCTGCGGTGGGAAGACGGGACCTGGGCCGAATGCGGGAACCTGCTCGGCGTGCCCGAAGCGAGAAGGTGGAGCTTCCCCATCCGCCCCGGAATCGCGCACGTGCGCACCATCGCCGTGCACCCATTGGAAGCTGACGTTGTCTACGCCGGCATTGAAGTCGGATCCCTTCTAGTCACCGGGGACCGGGGACAGACATGGGAGGAGGTCACCGGCCTCGGTCACGACATCCACCGCGTGGTCCTGCACCCCGGGGCTCCCGACCGGATCATCGTCACAACAGGCCAGGACACCAAGCCATACCGCGGCGGCAAGGGCCTGTACCGCAGCACCGACCGCGGATCGAGCTGGATGCAGTCAAATGACGGACTCGGAGAGCGCAACTACACCGAAGACGCGATCGTGGTCCACCCAGCCAAACCCGAGGTGGTATTCCTCGCCGCAGCCGACGGCATCCCACCAAAGTGGGCCGCAGTGCGCCGCCTGGTAATGGGCGTGCTCAACGGCAACGTCTATTTCCTGTCGCCGTCCAAGCTGCGCCGACGCCGCGGCGCCGACGTGGCGTTCTTTCGCAGCGACGACGCTGGCGCTTCCTGGGTACGGCTGAATACCAACGGCGAGCCTGGCCTGTTCGACATGGTCTGGGCGCTGGAAGGCGAGCTCACTGAACACCGTGGGTTTCGGCTGTACTACGGCACCACGGCGGGTTCGCTTCACGTGTCGGACGACGAGGGCAACACCTGGACGCGCCTCGCTGACGGCCTGGGCGCGGTCACCCACATTGCGGCCCTACAGAAAGGAATGGAGTTGTGAACGGCGGCCCGACCCTGGAATTCGACCATGTCCAGGCTGCGATCCGAAAGCGGTTTACGTCGGCCGCGGACATCCCCAAGGAGGTGTTTAGCGACCCGGACGTCTACAGGGAAGAACTCACTCGGATCTTCTATGGTCCCTATTGGCATCCGATCGCGCATCGGGCCGAGCTCGCCGAGCGCAATGCCTTTCGGACGAGATGGTTGGCTGATGTGCCACTATTGATGGTGCGGGACGGCGATGACCGCATCCGCGTGTTCGTCAATTCCTGCGCCCACCGGGGAACGCTTCTGGAACAGCGCCGATGCGGGGTGGCGGAGCGATTCGAGTGCCCGTATCACCGGTGGCTCTTCACCAACGACGGCCGCTTCGCTGGGGCGCCTCGCCGCATGCAGTTCCGGCCGGACTTCCGCGAGCAAGACTATGGCCTACGGGAGTTACACGTCGTCGAGGCGTGGGGATTGATCTTTGTCAGCATGGCCGACCAGCCGCCACCGTTCGCCGATTTCCTCGGCGATAGCGCCGGACCGCTGCGCGACTGCATGGTCGATGACGGTGACCTGACGCTGCTGGGCTACCAGACGGTGGTGTTTCAGAGTAACTGGAAAACCTACATCGACAACGATCCCTACCATGCTCCGTTGCTGCACAGCGCGTTCAAACTGCTCAACTGGCAGGGCGGCAACGGCAACATCTTGGTCAGCGAGCCCTACGGGCACATGTCGATTCTGTACGATTCGCAGCCCTACGTAGACAACGGCTTCCTGGCTGACCCGAGTGTGGTCACCCGGATGGGGGACGACAGCCGGGCCCGCGTGATCGCGTTACGGCCGGTCACCGGCATCGTGCGTCACGTCGACACGATCAACGTACGTTACGCTCGCCCGCTCGGGGTTGATCGCACCGAAGTGCGCTACACGTTCTTCGGTCATGCCAGCGACAGCGAGGACTACGCACGCCACCGCGTGCGCCAGTCGTCGAACCTGCTGGGCCCGAGCGGCTTCATCAGCATCGAGGACGCCGCCGTCTACAACCGCGTGCAGGCGACCGCGTGTGATGGCGGCTACCAGCGGTTCGTCGCCGGCGTCGGCCGACCGCTCTCGGAATCGTCACAGAACGACGAGGCCGCCAACACCGGATGGTGGGCCCACTACCGGGAGGTGATGGAGTTTTGTTGATATCGAGTATCGACGATCGCCGGGCACGCGCCGTATACCTGGTGGACGAGTTGCTGGGGGCATACGCTCGCGCAGTCGACGAGCGCGACTTCGCCGCGTGGCTTGCCTTGTTCGCGCCCGAGTGTGCCTACGAGGTGCGCGCGATGGAGAACGTCCGCGAGGGTTTGCCGCTGGCGTACATGCTGGACGACTGCCGGGAACGGCTGGTCGACCGCGTGAAGATGATTCAGGAAGTCTGGGCGGGCACCATCGAACCCTATGACACCCGCCACATTCAGCAGCGCACGGCAATGCGGGAACTCGGCGAGAACCGCTGGGAGGTACGGGCCAACGTCCTCGTCGCCTACACCGGCGCCTCCGGCGAGTCCGGGATCTTGGCCAGTGGCCACACCGAAGACGTCGTCGTCTTCGACGATGAGACGGCAAAGTTCCAACAGCGATTCGTGGTGCTCGACAACACCCCGCCGCGCTATCTCGTGTACCCCGTATGACGCGTTGATGAAGGAGATGATCTGATCATGAGTGACGTTGCGGTGATGTCGCCCGAGTGGGCGCAAGCCTACCGCCATCTATGGAATGGCTCGGCCGAGATCCGGCAGGGTGCCAAAGACTTGACCATGTTGATCGAATGGCGCGTTCAGGACGCCGACGACCAAGTCGCGCAGTTGGAAATCGCTGACGGTGAGGCCATCTACGGCGGGAGCCAGATCGAGGGGCGGAAGCCGGACTTCGTCCTGACGGCCACCTCGAACGTGTGGCACCGGGTCGCAGAAGGCGAGATCGGCGTAGCGAGCGCCATCGCGACGCGCAAGATCAAATTCGTTGGCCCGATCAAGGTAGCCATGGCGAATATGGCGGTGCTCAGCGCCGGACTTCGTCTCGTGGGCCAGGTCGACGGACTCGTCTGGGGAGACTGAGACGTGGCACCTAGCTTTCGGCCGCGCTGCGAGCGGGTGGACGGGGCCGTTCAGTTTCACGGTGTGGTCACCGATGAGGATGGTGTGCCAGTTTCTGGTGCCCTGGTCGAGACCTGGCACGCCGCCGGCGATCACAGGGCGACGGAGGGCGGGCTGCCGCGGTGCGACGAACCGACCTCTACCCACCGGAACAACGCAATCACCGACCGACAGGGTCGTTACAACGTCAGATTCGTGCCGCCCCGGGCACTTGAGTACGGAGCGGCGCCGTTTATCGCGGTGTCGATATCTGTCCGCGGGGGTCCTAGTCGGCTGATCACCCGCGCTTACCTTCCGGGCTGCCACCTCGCCAAAGATGTCCTGCTTGGCCGCCTGCCCGCCGAGCGGCGGCAAGCTCTGATCGCCGTCCGCGACGACGCCGGATTTCGCTTCGACATCACGCTAAGCCCAGTAAACGGTGTGGTGGCCGGAACCTCAGGTTCGAAGTGGGCACCGTGATCGTGTCGCCGTGCTCAGCCGATCGCGGGCCATGCGTCGTGGGCGTTCCTGCTGTGCTGGCGGCACGCGGCGGGTGGGGGCGGTCTCGGCGGCGGAACCATCGGCGACAAGACCAGGACGGGTTCGAATGAAACGCATCGCGCTTCGCAGAAGGTCGACACACGAATTATCGCTAGTGGCTGGTGCCAAAGGATTGAAACCCCTCAGCGTGGTCGGCGGGTTCTATGCGATGACGCTGGACATGTTCGTCGCGATGGGCAAACCGCCGTTCCAATGGCGCGAGTTCCTCCTCCAATCGTGGTTCGTAGCACGCGTTTCGATGGTCCCCGCGCTGACGTTGTCGATTCCCCTCGTTGTCCTGACGTCATTCACCTTCAACACGTTGCTCGTCGAATTCGGTGCCGCCGACTTCTCGGGGACCGGGGCAGCCTTGGGCGCTGTCAACCAGATCGGCCCTTTCGTGACCGTCCTCGTCGTCGCGGGCGCAGGAGCTTCAGCGATGTGCGCCGACCTCGGGTCGCGCACCATTCGCGAGGAAATCGATGCGATGCGGGTCCTCGGCCTAGATCCGATCCACTCTCTTGTCGTCCCCAGGGTGCTGGCGACGACCACGGTGGCAGTGCTCTTGTCATCTGTGGTGACCGTGACCGGCCTCCTTGGCGCATTTTTGTTCTCGGTCTACTTCCAGCACGTGACACCCGGATCGTTCGTCGCAAGCATGACGCTGATAACAGGCCTCAGCGATGTCCTGGTTTCAATCGTCAAGGCCACGCTGTTCGGTTTCGTGGCCGGCCTGATCGCCTGCTACCAAGGATTAAGGGTGCAAAAAGGCGCTGCCGGCGTAGGTAACGCGGTCAACGAAACCGTCGTAATCGCGTTCCTGTTGCTGTTCGTCGTCAATGCAATTGTCACCGCGGTTGGGTTTCAGGTAACCAAGTGAGCGCCAGCATGGTGTTGCGACAGAGATTTCCCCGTACCGCTCGCTCTCTGAGCGGGTGGAAGGCCAGCTGGAAAGAGCTCGGCGATCAGGCCCGTTTCTACGGTCAGTCGATCGGCTCGATCGGGCAGGCGGTGAGCATCTACCGGGCCGAATTGCTGCGGCAGATCGCCTCAATCGGCCTAGGCGCGGGATCCTTGGCGGTGGTCGGCGGCACCGTCGCAGTCGTTGCCTTCCTCAACTTGTCGACCAGCGGCGCTTTGGCAAGTCAGGCCTACAACCAGATGTCTCAGGTCGGTGTGGAAGCGTTGGCGGGTTTTACCTCTGCCTTCGTCAACGTTCGGTTGGTCACTCCGGCCAGCTCGGCTTTCGCGTTCGCTGCGACGATTGGTGCCGGTACCACCGCGCAGCTGGGCGCGATGAAGATCAACGAGGAGGTCGACGCGCTCGCGGTGATGGGCATCCGTCCGATCGCCTACCTAGCGTCAACCCGTGTGGTCGCCGGCATGATCGTGGTAGTTCCGCTGTATTGCGTGGCTTTGTTGATGTCGTTCTTCTCGGTACGTGTCATCACCACCGTGTTTTACGGGCAGGGCTCCGGAGTATTCGACCACTACTTCGACACCTTTCTCGATCCGCAGGCCGTGCTCTTCTCGTTCGGCGTCACGGTCGCCGAAGTTCTGGTGATCATGCTGATCCACACGTATTACGGCCTCAACGCCACCGGCGGACCCGCGGGCGTGGGCGAGGCGGTCGGACGTGCCACCCGGACATCGCTGATCGCGTCGCAAATGGTGATTCTCCTGGTCACCCTGGCCCTCTACGGCCAGACCGGCAACTTCAACTTCGCGGGGTGACGCGGTGACACAGGGAACAGGCGCTCGTCGGATCTCCTCCGAGTGGTGGGCGGTGTTCCTGGTCGTGGGCATCGTCGTGGCGGTGGTGCTGAGTCTGGGCATGTTCAGCGGCACATTCACCCCGACAGTGCCGGTGACATTGACGGCGGACCGATCGGGCCTGGTGCTGGAGCCCAACTCGCGGGTCAAGATGCGCGGTGTGCAGGTCGGGCACGTCAGCTCGATTAGTGGCGGAGATTTCACGCGCATCCAGCTGGACATCGACCCGGCGCAGATCCAGTACATCCCAGCCAACGTCGAGGCGCGCATCCAGTCCATCTCCCTGTTCGGTGCGAAGTTCGTCGATCTTGTCTACCCGCCCGACCCCAGCCCGCAGCGGCTGTCCGCGGGAGCAGTGCTGCGATCGCAGAACGTCGCCACCGAGGTCAACACCGTGTTTCAGAACGTGGTGGAGCTGATCAAACAGATCGACCCGTTCAAGCTCAACGCCGTGCTCAGTGCGCTCGCCGAAGGGGTGAGGGGGCAAGGTGACAGGATCGGTGAGGCGATCACCGCGAGCAATGAGGTTCTGCTGGAGTTGAATCCACGAACCGACACGATGCGCGAGGACTTCCGCGCGATCAAAGGTGTCAGCGACACCTACAGCGCCGCGGCAAAGAACATCATCGACACCCTGGCCGCCGGGACCACGACGAGCGTGACGGTCACCACGCATGCCCAGCAACTCGACGCGCTGCTCCTCAACGTCGTGGGGCTGTCGCGCAGCGGAGTGGGCCTGCTGGGCCCCAGCAAAGACAATCTGGTGAAAGCGGTCAACCTGCTGGAACCCACGGCGAACTTGCTGATGAAGTACAACCCCGAGATCACCTGCTTGTTCGTCGGCGCCAAGACGACCCTCGACAGCGGTTATGCCGACATGCTCGGCGGAAACGGCAAATCGCTCATCATGGACGCTGAGCTGTTGCCGGGATACGACCCGTACCGATATCCGGACAACCTGCCGATCGACGCCGCCAAGGGCGGGGAAGGCGGCAAGCCCGGGTGCGGCTCGCTGCCGGACGTCGCCAAGAACTTCCCGGTGAGACAGCTGATCGCCAACACCGGCTTCGGCACCGGACTGGATTGGCGGCCCAATCCCGGCATCGGATTCCCCGGGTACGCCAACTACTTCCCGGATACTCGGGCGGTCCCGGAACCGCCGAGTATCCGCTACCCAGGCGGCCCGGCGCCCGGTCCCGTGCCCTACCCCGGTGCACCGCCCTACGGCGCACCTCAGTACGGCCCCGATGGAACGCCCCTCTATCCAGGGGTGCCGCCAGCGCCGTCACCAGGACCCACACCGCCGTGACCGCCGAACACGCAAATCGTCGGCGCATACCCGCAAACGTCGGAGGGAAGCACCGCCGTGATAAATAAGGTGTCAGCCGTCGTGTGGCGCCTCGGGATCTTCGTGGTCGTGTGCGCGCTCGGCGCATTCGCACTCATCACCGTCTTCGCGCAGCTGCGCTTCGAGCGCGAGCAGACCTACACCGCTGTGTTCACCAACGTCAGTGGACTGAAAAGCCAAGACTTCGTCCGCATCGCCGGTGTGGAAGTCGGCAAGGTCAAGAACCTCACCGTCCGAGACGATTCCACCGTGCAGGTCGAGTTCGGGGCCGACGACTCCGTGGTACTCACCGACGGCAGCAGGGCCGTCATCAGATACGACAACCTGATCGGGGACCGCTACCTGGCGATCGAGGAGGGCGCGGGCGGAACCAAGAAACTGCGGCCCGGCGACACGATCCCGCTGAGTCGCACCGCGCCGGCACTGGATCTTGACGCCGTGATCGGCGGGTTCCGGCCACTGTTCCGCGCGCTGGACCCCGCCCAGGTGAACGCGCTCACCGGCCAACTCATCGCAGCCTTTCAGGGTCAAGGCGCCACGATCGGTTCCATATTGTCTCAGACCGCAGCGCTGACGAACACGCTTGCCGACCGGGACCAGCTGATCGGTCAAACCATCGTCAACTTGAACTCCGTGCTCGGATCGCTGGGCGAGCACAGCGAGCAATTCGGCAAGGCCATCGACTCGCTGTCGCAGCTCGTGCACGGACTGCAAGCCCGCAAGCAGGACATCAGCAACGGAGTGGCCTACGCCAACGAGGCTGCCCGCTCGGTGGCCGACCTCCTCGCACAAGCACGACCACCGTTGCAGAAAGCGGTCCACGAGACCGATCGCACCGCGACCGCGGTGCTCGCAGATCGCGACTATTTCGACAACCTCCTCAAGACATTGCCCGACTCCTACCGTGTGCTGCTGCGCCAGGGGCTCTACGGCAACTACTTCGCCTTCTACCTGTGCGATCTGCTGCTGAAGGTGAATGGAAAGGGCGGACAACCCGTGTACATCAAGTTGGCGGGACAAGACAGCGGCAGGTGCACACCCAAATGAAGACCTTCGGCGAGCGCAACTTCATCGTCATGGGGGCCATCGGGGTTGTGGCCACCGCCGCCCTGGTTCTCGGCGCGCTCAACTACCACAAGCTGCCGTTCGTCTCCTCCGGGAAGACCTATTCGGCGTATTTCGACGAGGCTGGCGGACTGACCACCGGCGCCCCGGTGCGGGTATCGGGGGCTCCCGCCGGCCAAGTGCAGAGCATCACCCTCGACGGGCAGTGGGTACTGGTCACGTTCACGGTGGCCGAAGGCATCCGGTTGGGCGACCGTAGCGAGGCTGCGATCAGGACGACCAGTGTTCTCGGCAACAAGGTCCTCGACCTCACCACCCGCGGCGCCGGGACGCTCTCCGGCACCATCCCCGTCGAGCGGACCACCTCGCCGTATCAATTGCCGGACGCCATCGGGGACCTCACGACCACCATCAGCGGTCTCGACACCGACCAGCTGTCCACATCGCTGACGGTGCTGTCCCAGACCCTCCAAGACACCCCCGATGACCTGCGGCTCGCCGTCGCGGGTGTCGCCCGATTCGCGGAAACGCTCAACCAGCGCGATGCCCGGTTGCGCGAACTCCTCGCGAACGCCGCCAAGGCGACCACCGTCCTGGGCGAACGCACTAATGACATCGTGCGCCTGATCTCCGACACCAACGCGTTGTTGGCGCAGCTGCGCACCCAAAGCGCGGCGCTGGACGAGATCTCGACGAACATCTCGCTGCTCAGTCGGCAGATCGCCGGGTTCATCGCGGAAAACAAGACGACGCTCAAACCCGCACTCGACAAACTCAACGGGGTTCTCACGATCCTCGACAACCGGAAGGTGGAGATCCAAGAGTCCATCAAAGGACTGGCGGCGTACGCGATGCAGTTCGGCGAGACCGTCGCAGCCGGCCCCTTCTTCAACGCCTACCTCGCCAACCTGGTCCCCGGACAGTTCATTCAACCGTTCGTCGATGCCGCGTTCTCGGATCTCGGTCTGGATCCCAACGTGCTCCTACCTTCCCAGCGCACCGACCCCCAGGTGGGCCAGCCCGGCACCCCGGCACTGCCGATTCCCTATCCGCGGACCGGCCAGGGTGGCGAACCGAAATTGACTCTGCCCGATGCGATCACCGGAAACCCGGGCGATCCTCGGTACCCCTACCGCGAGCCGGCACCGGCCCCTCCGCCAGGTGGGCCCCCACCGGGTCCGCCGGCACCGCCGGCACTCGATCGGCAAGCCCCACAGCCGCCGACGCCAAGCCCCTTCTTCGTGCCGGCACCCGATGAAGTCGCGCCCGGACCGGCTGATTCCTCGATCCCCCAAGGCAGACGATGACGAACTCTCGGACCAAGCTCGGACTGGCGATCGTTTTGGTGAGCCTCATCGTGGGCGGGTCGATTGCGGCGGTGCGTGTGGCACGCGAGGTCGATCGTGTTCACGTCGTCGCCTACTTCGAAAACAGCAACGGGGTGTTCGTCGGCGACGATGTCCGCATCAAGGGCGTTCGGGTAGGCGGGATCGACTCCATCGAACCGCAGCCCACACGAGTCAAGATCGCCTTCTGGTTCGACGCCAAGTACAAGGTGCCCGCCGATGCCAAAGCGGTCATCCTGTCGCCGACGCTGGTGACCTCCCGCGCCATTCAATTGACTCCCCGCTACACCGGTGGCCCGGCGCTGCAGGACAACGCCGTCATCCCCCGGGACCGCACCGCGGTTCCAGTGGAGTTCGACGAATTCCGCCAACAGCTCGAACGGCTAACGACATTGCTGCAGCCCACCGAGCCCGGCGGGGTCAGCACGCTGGGCGCCCTGGTCAACACCGCGGCCGACAACTTGCGCGGCCAAGGCCCAGCAATCCGCGAGGCGATCATCAGGTTGTCCCAGTCGGTGTCTGCGCTCGCCGACCACAGCCCGGACATCTTCAGCAGCGTCAAGAATCTTGCGACACTCGTCTCAGCACTTCAGGACAGCACCCTTCTGATACGCCAGCTGAATCAGAACCTCGCGTCGGTCACCGGGCTGCTGACCAACAACCCCACCGAAGTCGGCGACGCCGTCAAGGACCTCAATGGCGTAATCGGTGACCTGACGGCCTTCGTCTCCGCAAACCGCGACGCGCTCGGTACCACATCGGACAAATTGACGTCAGTCTCACAGGCACTGACGGGCAGCATCGACGACATCAAACAGCTGCTGCACATCGCGCCGACGACGTTGTCCAACGCCGCCAACCTCTACAAGCCCGCCCAGGGCACGCTGACCGGAGCTCTCAACGTCGCCAACTTCGCGGATCCGATCACCTTTCTGTGCAGCGCAGTACAGGCCGCGTCGCGACTGAACAACGAACAATCGGCGAAATTATGTGTCCAGTACTTGGCACCGATCATCAAGAACCGCCAGTACAACTTCCCCCCGATCGGTATCAACCCCTTCGTCCAGGCCAGCGCCCGGCCGAATGAAGTCACCTACAGTGAGGACTGGATGCGCCCGGACTACGTTCCGCCGCAGACTTCACCGGCGCCGGACACATCGCCGCCGGGCCACAGCCCGCCGCCACCCCTCGACGAGCCGGCGCAACCAGCCGAAGGCACGCTGCCGGTTCCCGGCCCGTCGGCTCAGCAGACCGATCCCGCCGCCGGGCTGCCCGGCATGCTCATTCCACCCGGGGCCGGCTCGTGACGAGGACGCGCTGCGCCCGCGGCGTCGCGGTGATGGTGATCGCGCTGACGATCGCCGCGCTGTCGGGATGCGGTTTTCGCGGCCTGAACTCCTTTCGGCTGCCGGGAACGCAGGGCCACGGGCAGGGCTCCTACACGATCCAGGCCGAAATGCCCGACGTCGAAAACCTTCAACCGAACTCGCGTGTCCGCGTGGGCGACGTCAACGTGGGCACGGTCACGAAGATCGAGCGTCGAGGATGGCATGCGCTGCTCACGCTCACACTCAACGGCGACGTCGAGCTTCCTGCCAACTCGACCGTGTCGTTGGGTCAAACCAGCCTGCTGGGCTCACTGCACGTCGAGTTGGCACCCCCCACCGATGTTCGCCCGGCGGGAAAGCTTCGGGCCGGTTCGCTGATCCCGCTGACATCTGCTGGGGCCTACCCGTCCACCGAACAGACCCTGGCGTCGGTATCACTTCTGCTCAACGGCGGCGGAGTGGGGCAGGTACAGGACATCACCACAGCACTCACCTCCGCGTTGGGAGGCCGCGAGCAGGACTTCCGCAGCCTGCTCTCACAGCTGGACATCTTCACCGCCAACATCAACGGCCAAATCGAGGACATCATCGCGGCCACCGAAAGCCTCAACCATCTGGTCGCGCAGTTCGCGGCACAAAAACCAGTCATCGACAAGGCCCTGGAAACGATTCCCGACGCGCTGGCGGTAATCAACGCCGAACGCGACAAGCTCGTTGAGGCGGTTGACCAACTCGGCAAATTCAGCGCGCTGGCCGCGGACTCGGTTAACCAGTCCAAAGAGTCGTTGATCCAGATCCTTAACGACCTGGGACCGGTATTGGAATCACTCGCGAACGCCGGTCCTGCGCTGACCCGTTCACTGAACCTGTTCACCACGGTTCCCTTCGTGAAGGACAACCTGACCAATTGGTGGCGCGGTGACTACGCCAACATCACCACCATCGTGGACTTGACATTGAGTCGTATCGACGCGGCGCTGTTCACCGGCACCCGGTTCGAGGGCAAACTCACCGAACTGGAACTGCAATGGGGCCGCACGATCGGGCAACTGCCTAGCCCCTACACCGCGCGAAATCCGCTGATCGCCCCCTACCGGTTGGACCAAGGACCGTAATGTATCTGAGTAAGCGAGTCCGGTTGCAGCTGGCCGCCTTTGGGGTGGTGACACTGTTGGCCGGTGGAACCATGGCCTTCTACTACCTCCGGCTGCCGAGCCTGCTATTCGGTATCGGCCGCTACCAAGTCACAATGAAGCTGCCGGACGCAGCGAGCCTGTACGACAACGCCAACGTCACGTATCGGGGCACTACGGTGGGTCGGGTCACCGACGTCCGCCTGACTGACACCGGAGTCGACGCCGTGCTGTCGCTGCAGTCGGACATCAAGATCCCGGCGGACCTCGACGCCCAGGTGCACAGCCAGACTGCGGTCGGCGAGTTGTTCGTCGAACTCCTACCGCGAAGCGGCGACGGCGCACCGCTGAAGAACGGCGACGTGATACCAGCCGGC
Source organism: Mycolicibacterium aromaticivorans JS19b1 = JCM 16368 (assembly GCF_000559085.1). Lineage (NCBI taxonomy): Bacteria > Bacillati > Actinomycetota > Actinomycetes > Mycobacteriales > Mycobacteriaceae > Mycobacterium > Mycolicibacterium aromaticivorans. The sequence continues at coordinate 427,508 of NZ_JALN02000002.1, forward strand.
CGCACCTCGGTCCCTCCCGACATCAACGCACTGCTGCGGGCTGTCAACACCGGTATCGAGGCGATCCCGCGCGACAACCTCAAAACGGTGATCGACGAGTCCTATACGGCGTTCGGTGGCTTGGGCCCCGAGCTTTCACGGCTGACGCGGGGGGCCACAACGCTGGCCATCGATGCGCGCAACAACCTGCCTGCGCTGACCACCCTCATCGATGAGTCCAAACCGGTCTTGGACACCCAGACCGAAACCTCCGACTCCATCCACACCTGGGCGGCCAACCTCGCTCAAATCACCAATCAGCTACAGCTCCAGGATGATTCGGTAAAGGGCTTACTGGTCAACGGGCCCGCCGCCGCAGACCAGGTACGTCAGCTGGTCGACCGCGTACAGCCCACCCTGCCCATCCTGCTGACCAATCTGGTCAGCCTCGGCCAAGTGGCGCTCACCTATCAACCCAACCTCGAGCAGATCCTCGCCCTGTATCCGATCGAGATCGCCGGCCTCCAGGGTGCCGCACTGGCCAACCGAAACACCAAACAGGACTACAAGGGCGTGTTCCTGTCCTTCAACCTGAACCTCAATGTGCCCCCGCCATGCAGAACGGGATACCTGCCCGCCCAACAGCAACGCGCAATGTCTGAGGTCGATTACCCACCGAAACCGGCCGGGGACTTGTACTGCCGGATACCACAGGATTCCGGCCTCACGAACGTTCGCGGCGCCCGCAACCTGCCCTGTGAAACACGACCGGGAAAGCGGGCGCCGACGGTGAAGATGTGCGAAAGCGACGAAAACTACGTACCTCTCAACGACGGCGCCAACTGGAAAGGCGACCCGAACGCGACGCTGTCCGGTCAGCCAGTTCCGCAGCCGCCGCCAGGAACGCCGCCGCCCACCTCGGTACCGGTGACCGCCCCGATTGCGGTCGCCGAGTACGACCCGAGCACCGGCATTTACATCGGACCGGATGGCAAACAGTACCGGCAAGCGGATCTGGCTCGGAACGCTGCCGGGCAGCACACCTGGCAGGACATGCTGCTTCCGCCAAAGGACGGTGAACCGTGACAACGCATACCACCGGGGATACCGACGAACCCGTCCGCGACGACCACACACCGCCCTCGCCTGCCCCTGATGACACCGTCGATATCGCCCCCGAAATGGGCGCTGACAGGACGGACGCCAGCGGCGGCGACCCGTCCGAAGGTGTCGACGACGAACAGTCGCGGGTCACCACGCGCGCCTGGCGAAGCCCAATGCCGCCGCAGCGACTGGGGCTCGTGATGGGGTTGGTAGCGGTCGTGACGTTGGCCGCACTGACCGGTTGGCTGGGCTACCGGGCCTACCAAGCGCATCAGGCCTTCGAACAGCGCCAGCTGTTCGTGCAGGTCGGACGTCAAGGCGCACTGAATCTGACCACGATCGACTGGCAGCACGCAGACGCCGATGTGAAGCGCATTCTCGACTCAGCCACAGGCAAGTTCTACGACGAGTTCGCCCAGCGCTCACAACCATTCATCGATGTGGTCAACAAGGTGAAGTCGAAATCGGAGGGCACCATCACCGAGGCCGGCTTGGAGTCGCAGTCCCGTGACACGGCCCAGGTGCTGGTCGCTGTCAACGTGAAGACCACTGTCGGCGAGGGGCCAGAACGAGAACCCCGAACATGGCGAATGCGCGTCACGGTGCAGAAAGTCGGCAACGACGCGAAGGTCTCTGACGTGGAGTTCGTGGCATGACGAACTCACCAGGGAAAGTCGAGTGCGACGATCAGGCTGTCGGCGTCGCCCCAGAATGCGAGCACGCGCGCGATGGCGCCACACCAGACAGACGTCGCGGCAACATCGTGCGCGTGCTCGGATTCTGGGTGTTGCCGGCTGTCGCCCTGCTGTTGGCGCTCGGCGCGGGCTACTTCAAGTACCAGGAAGCGACCGCCGCTGATGCCGACCGCGCTCGGGTGCAAACCGCTCAGATCGCAACCGAAGCGACGGTCGCGATGCTCTCCTACACACCTGACACGGCAACCGCGAAGCTGAAGGCTGCGCGCGAGGGACTGACAGGGCCGTTTCGCGATTCATACACCTCGTTGACTGATGATGTCGTGATTCCTGGAGCACAGCAGAAACGAATCTCGGCCACCGCCAAGGTGACTGGTGCCGCCTCCGTCTCCGCCAGTGAAAACCATGCCGTAGTGCTGGTGTTCGTCGACCAAACCACCGTAGTGGGCAATGACGCGCCGACAGATACTGACTCCGTCGTTCGGGTGACCCTCGACAGAATCGGAAACCGTTGGCTGATATCGGGTTTCGAGCCGATATGAGCAGTATTCCAGACACGGCCGCGGCTGCCCGCGAGCCGCAGGTAGCGTGTGAGGAGCAGCCTTGAGTGCCCGACCCGCAGTGAGACCGTTTCGCATCGACGTTGCCGATGAAGTTCTCGATGATCTGCGAACGCGTTTGTCACAGACCCGTTGGCCGGAAGCTGAATGCGTAGCGGACTGGAGCCAGGGCATCCCGTTGGGTTACACCCGGGAACTGGCCGAATACTGGGCGAGCGGATACGACTGGCGGTCGCGTGAAGCCGCGCTCAACCGATTCGCTCAGTTCATCACCGAAATCGATGGCTTGGACATCCATTTCATCCACCAGCGATCCCCGCACCAAGACGCTTTCCCGCTGCTCATCACCCACGGCTGGCCCGGCTCAATCGTCGAGTTTCACAAAGTGATTGAGCCGCTGACCAATCCGACTGCCCACGGGGGACAGGTCGAGGACGCCTTCCACGTCGTCTGTCCGTCGCTTCCCGGATACGGCTTCTCCGGCAAGCCCATCCGCCACGGGTGGGGTGTGGACAAGATCGCGCAGGCATGGGAGACGCTCATGCTGCGCCTCGGCTACGCGCGCTACGGCGCCCAAGGCGGCGATTGGGGCGCAGCCGTCACCACCCAGATGGGCCGCCACCGCGGCCACTGCGCCGCCATCCATCTGAACATGCCGATCGCTTATCCTCCGGCGGGGGACATCGCCGATTCGTCGGAGGAAGAGCGGGAGGCGCTGGCCGCATTGACGCACCACCAGCGTTGGGGCACGGGCTATTCCGAGCAGCAGTCCACCCGGCCACAGACGCTCGGCTACGGACTGGCCGATTCGCCGGTCGGCCAGATGGCGTGGATCGTCGAGAAATTCGCAGCATGGATGGACTGTGCCGGCAACCCTGAGAACGTGCTCAGCCGCGATGAGCTCCTCGACAACGTCATGATGTATTGGGCAACCAATAGTGGCGCTTCCTCGGCCCGGTTGTACTGGGAGAGCTTCAAGACCTTGGACGCTACAGGTCGTGTGGAAGTGCCGACTGGTATCGCCGCCTTCCCCAAGGAGGTCCTGCGCGTCCCACGAAGTTGGTGCGAGCCGAACTACAACATCACTCGCTGGACGACCATGGCGCGCGGCGGACATTTTGCCGCATTTGAGCAACCGGGGCTCTTCGTCGAAGATGTCCGCGCTTTCTTCGAAACCGTCCGGCGATAGCGCGGACCGTCAGGCACGGACTCTTGGGTAGCGCGGCCCGAATTGAGCTAGACTCTCTGCATTGCGGAGGTATCATCTGCTGAAAAGAAATAGTGGGTATGAGTTGCAACCTGCGCGCAATCGGTGGTCAAAGGAGATGACGGTGGTCGATGACGTACTGAGTGCAGTCACGAGGACGTGGACGCTTCCGCTAGGTGGCGGGACTCTGCAGACCCGTGGTGTTTACGGCGTGGACGACCCGTGTACCGGAGGCGTCTTGACGCAGGCGCCGGATTGCAGTGCCGAAGACGTCGACCGGGTGGTGGCGGTTGCGCATGCCGCTCAACGTGATTGGGCACTCCGGACGCCTCGGCAGCGCGGCACCGCGCTGCGGGCTTTGGCGACACTCATGCGAGATAACGCCGAAGAACTCGCATTGCTTGACGCAATTGACGGCGGCTTTCCACTGCCTGCGATGCGCGACGACGTCAATTGGGCGGGCGAAGTGCTCGAAATGATGGCAGACGCCGCACTTGAACTCGGCGGTCGTACTATTCCACTCTCTGCGAACCTTCACTACACGCTGCAGCAACCTTACGGCGTGGTCGCTCGAATTGTCCCCTTCAATCACCCCCTCTTTTTTGCAGGCTCGAAGATCGCTGCTCCGCTGATGGCGGGAAACGCCGTGGTCCTCAAAGCTCCCGATCAAACACCACTCTCGGCCATCCGGCTCGCAGAGCTGGCTAGGGAAGTCTTGCCCGAAGGCCTATTTGGGGTGGTAACCGGGCGCGGCGCAACTGCTGGCGCCGCGTTGGTCGCTCATCCATTAGTGCGGCGAGTCGGCTTCATCGGCTCCCCGACCACGGGCCGGCAAATCCAGCGCTTGGCTGCCGAGCATGGCGTCAAATACGTCACCCTTGAACTCGGCGGCAAGAACCCCATGATCGTCATGCCGGACGCGGACCTCGGGGCGGCGGCGAGGAGCGCCGTCGTGGGGATGAACTTCACCACCACTGCCGGCCAATCATGCGGATCAACAAGCAGACTGCTGCTGCACGAAGCGATCGCTGACGAGGTCATCAATTCGGTCGTCGATCAGGTCGCTGCCATCAAGGTAGGCCACCCCCTCTCTGATGGCACAGACATGGGACCCGTCATCGACCAAGCGCAGTACTCGAAGTCGCTGCAGGCCATCGAATCAGGACGGGCGGCCGGTGCCAGCGTGCTTATCGGTGGAGGACGTGCGGAGGGCGTTGGCGACAAGGGCTGGTATGTCGCCCCGACCGTATTGGCCGACGTGGCACCGCAGGCCGCTGTCGCCCGCGACGAAATCTTCGGGCCGGTTCTTTCAGTGCTAATTGTCCGTGACGAAGCCGAGGCTGTCGAAGTCGCCAACAGCGTCGAGTTCGGACTGACCGCCGCGGTGTGGACCAATGACTTACGCCAAGCCCACCGCATGGCTGCGGGGCTTGATGCCGGCTACGTCTGGATAAATGGCAGCGCACGCCACTACTGGGGGTTGCCATTCGGCGGCCGAAAATCATCAGGTGTTGGCTCCGAAGAGTCAACGGAGGAACTGCTGTCCTACACACAAGTCAAAGCAGTATCGGTCACCTTGGATTAGGACATGTCTGTCTAATGGGAATGGTGTTGTGCCTGATGCTGTTCGGGTGATTCGGATGAATGTTGTCTCTGATGATTTATGGGTGCTGATTGAGCCGGTGATGCCCTCGGGCCGTCGGCGGGGCCGTCCATGGAATGACCATCGACGCACCTTGGAGGGCATTATCTGGCGGCACCGCACCGGATCACCGTGGCGAGATCTGCCCGAGGAGTTCGGCGCCTGGCAGTCGGTCGCCGAACGGCACCTGCGGTGGTCAGTCGATGGCACGTACGCGAAGATCTTCGCCGCGGTCCAGGTCGGACTCGGCCAGGGGGGTGGTCACGACGTGCTGGAACTGCTGTGGGTGGACTCCACCACTGTGCGCGCCCACCAGCACGCCACAGCTCCTCTGTCACGCGGCTGGGATGCTTGCAGGAACGCTTGAAGTCGCCGGCTGCGAAGGTTGCCTGTCATCCAGCCGGAATCCTTTGGTGACAAATGCCAATTCGGCGTAGGTCGTCAGTCGCTGTTACGCCGGTGCTGCGACGGCTAGGAACCGCGCAATGATGCCTAGCACAACGATAGGCTCAGCGCATAGGGCAAATAGGCGACCGATTAGATAAACGACATCCGGACACGGCACCGCCCTTATGTCGACATGTAATGTGTGGCTGTGACCCACTGATCCTCTCCCGTTACCCGCGAGCGGGCGGTATCTGCCCCGGCGTCGGGTCGTGCCGCCGAGTCGACTCAGGCATGCAAACTTGCGATATCATCCGTTGTAGTTTCAAAATAGTTGTGTGAATGAAACCGTCGTCCGACAGCTCGCCCGCCGACGCAAGGCCGTCGTCTTGGCGTCGTGCTGCATGAGCGTGCTAATTGTGTCGATGGACGCGACCATCGTTAACGTCGCAATCCCGAGCATACGCGCCGGCCTGTCGGCGTCGCCTTCGCAAATGCAGTGGGTCTTTGACATATACACCTTGATGGTGGCCTCGCTGTTACTGCTCTCGGGTGCGATGGCCGACCGATTCGGTCGTCGGCGTACGTTCCAGATCGGGTTGACGGTCTTCGCGTCGGCCTCCCTGCTGTGCAGCGTGGCCCCCAACGTCGAAATGTTGATCGGCGCCCGCTTCCTGCAGGCTATCGGCGGCTCGATGCTGACCCCCGCCGCGTTGTCGATCGTCACACAGGTGTTCACCGGCAGAGTGGAGCGCGCGCGGGTGATCGGCATATGGGGGGGCGTCGTAGGCATCTCGATGGCATTAGGTCCGGTCGTGGGCGGAGTGCTCATCGAGTATGTCGACTGGCGCGCAGTCTTCTGGATCAATGTGCCGATCTGCGCGCTAGCGATATTCTTGACCGCGATGTTCGTTCCGGAATCCAAGTCGGCCACGATGCGCGACGTCGACCTGATCGGACTGGGTACGGGCATGGCCTTCCTGTTCGGACTAGTGTTCGTGCTCATCGAAGGGCCAGGGATGGGCTGGACCGACACCCGAGTCGTCGTTGTCGGCGGTCTCGCGGCGCTGGCATTCGCGAGTTTCCTGCGCTACGAGTCCCGCCGCCTCGACCCATTCGTCGACCTGCGATTCTTCCGCAGCATCCCATTCGCTTCGGCGACAGCCATCGCGGTGTGCGCATACGCGGTGTGGGGCGCGTTCCTGTTCATGATGTCACTATTCTTGCAAGGGGAGCGGGGGTTCTCGGCGGTTCACACGGGGCTGATGTTTCTGCCCGTAGCCGGTGGCGCACTCATCTTCTCGCCCTTGTCTGGCCGGCTGGTGGGGCGATTCGGTGCCAGACCGTCGCTGATGATTGCCGGGGTATTGATCACCGCCGCGACTCTAATGCTCGCGCCGGTCAGCGACGCTACCCCACATTGGCGGCTGCTGGTAGCCTTCGCGGTCTTCGGCATCGGCACTTCGATGGTCAACGCACCGATCACGAACACGGCCGTCAGCGGTATGCCGACCGACCGTGCCGGTGCGGCGTCGGCCCTCGCATCCACCAGCCGACAGGTGGGCGTGAGCATCGGTGTGGCGCTTTGTGGTTCGGTCGCCGGTGCGGCATTGGCCGACAGCAACGTCGACTTCGCGGTCTCCGCCCGGCCGCTGTGGCTAGTGTTCGCCGGAGTCGGTGTGCTGATCCTCACGCTCGGTGTCTACTCGACGTCGGGCCGCGCGCTGCGCTCAGCCGAGCATCTGGCGCCGCTGATCGCAGGAACTGACCCGCGACGGGAGTCTGCCGGTGTCGGGTAATCCGGAGGCGGACGAGGTCTGGCGGGCGATGACCGCACTGGTCACCGACAACCGCGCCAGCTGGAGGCGAGCGACCGTCGACCAGACGGGTCTGCCTTTCAGTCGCATACGGATCCTGCATCGCCTGGCCCGCGGGTCGATGACTGTCAAAGAGGTCGCGCACGCCGTGACCATCGATGCTCCGGCGGCCACGGTGGCCGTCAACGACCTGGAGGAACGTGGGCTAGTGAGGCGGCAGACGATTCCCACTAACCGGCGCTGCAAGGTGGTATCACTGACCGACGCCGGCTGGGCGATGGTGGCTACCATCGATGGGATCGACGACCCGGCTCCCGAAGCGCTTACGGCGCTTGACAAAAACGAACTGAAGGCGCTGCGAGACGCGATAGCCAAAGTCAACACACACGCCAAACAATAACCGGGAAAATCTCGGTCGAAGCACTCAACGAACTACTCTCAAATCCACCAGCCGTTGCGATTCAGATCGTCTTCGGTTAGCTCGGGATGCTCACCGACGTAGCTGACGGCCGTGGCGGTTGGTGCACGGGTTGGTATTCGCCGCGGGGTATGCGCGGCACACGTTCGTCTTTCCGCGTATCGATTAGACGCTTAACGATGTGATCCGCGGGTACGCATCGGCGCCGGCGCTCTTCTGCGGGTTTCGCGGTGGTGAATTTAGCAACATGAAGGCGATTGTCGACTGCGCGGACGTCGTCGATCTGAAACTCGACGACACGTTCCTCGGGTACGCTCAGGCGCGTGGCTTCGCCGTGGATCCTGCCGGGCGCGCAGCCCGCGGATGGGCCCTAGGTCGAGCACACTACTCCGTATGTGACGTCGAATATCGTCGGCGGAGAGGAATTCCAGGCTCTCGACTACTGCCGGGTACGGGCTGAACCGTCTCCGGTTTGATGCCGGCTTCGTAGGTGAGATATCGCCGGCTGGGACGCCCGGAGTCGAGCATAATAGGCGGTCTCGTATTCCTCTGGCGGGACGTAGTCGAGGAGGCTGTGGAGGCGCCGATTGTTGAACCAGTCGACCTATTCCATCCAGGCTTATTCGACCTCGTCGAGGGTGCGCAGCGGGCCACTGAGGAACGGACTGCCCCGACCGGTGGCTTCGGTCTTGAACAACCCGATCGTCGTCTCAGCCAACGCATTGTCGTAAGCGTCACCGACACGGCCGATCGATGCCGCAATCCCTTCCAGCACAAGAGTTTCCGCGAACGCGATGGATGCGTATTGGGCGGATTCAACTGATCGTCGCAACACCTCGAATTATCGGAGGTGTGCGATGGGGGTACGGGAACCGGCAGTTGGAGGTCCGTGGCTATCGGCGTCAGATTCCCTCACCGGGGGCCGATATTCCGCAGTTCTCCACTTACACCACCTGGCACCTGTGTCTGACCGATCTGGCCCGGATGGGCTGGGGGGACTTGACCCCGTGTGTTGGACACGCTCAATCCCAGGAATGTGCTGGGGGAAGCGAGATGATCCAACCCGATGGCAAGGAAAAATTACCCCGATGAGTTCAAGCGTGACGCGGTCGCGCTCTACCGGGACACCGAGGGCGCGACGATCGCCCAGATCGCTGCCGAGCTCGGTGTCAGCGAGGCCACGCTCTCGGCGTGGTGCAAGTCGGCCGGGGTGCCGATTCGGCACCGCCGCGGTGTCGTAGTGGCCGAGCCTGTGCTAGGGGCCGAGAGCCCTGAGCAGGAGCTGGCCCGCCTCCGCAGTGAGGTCAAGGCGTTACGCGCCACCGAGGCGCGGTTGTCCACCGAGCGTGACATCTTGCGGTCGGCGGCCAAATATTTCGCCGGGGAGACGAACTGGTGAGCCGCTTTCAGTTTGTCGCCGACCACCTGCACGCCTTCGAGGTGAAGTGGCTCTGCGCAGTCGTCGAGGTTGCGCGTTCGTCGTTCTACGCGTGGTTGGCCGGTGCTGACGGACGAGCGGCCCGTCGGGCTGCTGACGAGGCGCTGGCCGAGCGTATCCGCGCCGTCCACGACGAGGACAACACCTACGGGGCGCCGCGGATCACCGCCGAGCTCAACGACGGTGCGCCCGAGGGGCAGCGGGTCAACCACAAGCGGGTGGCTCGGGTGATGCGCGGCGCCGGGATCGCCGGTTATCGACGCCGACGTCGGGTCAAGACGACCGTGGCGGACCCGGCGAACCAGAAGGTCCCCGACCTGCTCAAACGCGATTTCACCGCCGCGCAGGTCAACACCCGTTACGTCGGCGACATCACCTACTTGCCATTGGCGACCGGCGCCAACCTGTACCTGGCCACCGTGATCGACTGCTGTTCACGGCGGGTCGCCGGGTGGGCGATCGCCGATCACATGCGCACCGAACTGGTCATCGATGCGCTCAAAGCCGCTGCTGCACTGCGGGGTTCACTGGCTGGTGCAATATTCCATGCAGATCATGGAAGTCAGTACACCTCACGGGATTTCGCGAATCTCTGCCGCGATCTGGGGGTCGTCCAGTCGATGGGTGCGGTGGGGTCAAGTGCCGATAACGCGTTGGCCGAATCGTTCAACGCCGCCCTCAAGCGCGAGATTCTGCAAGACCGTGCCTGCTGGCCGGACGCGGCGATCTGCCGCCGTGAGGTCTTTCGGTGGCTGGCCCGCTACAACACCACACGACGGCACTCCTACTGCCGTCATTCCAGCCCCGCGACCTACGAAAGGAACCTGACACCGGCTACGCTGCCCGAAGCCGCATAACCACAAATCCCGTGTCCACTACATGGGGGCAAGGCCCGGGAGCTGCACGGGATAGGCCACCAATCGACCGAGTCGACGCTGACCTTCATTCACCTCTCGGGCCGCGATTTTGCCGAGAAGCTGAATCGTTCGATGACCTACGTGCATGCGCAGCGCATCGCCACGCTCACCGCGGTCGACGGCACGGGACGGGCCCGGCGTGGACGTTTTCGCTGCCCGTCGAAGGCTCCGAGCTGGACCGAGTGCACCGCTCGAATCGCGCCCGAAAGCACTGCGCTGCAACAGGGCCGGGCATCCCAACGCCGGCGCCAGCGGCGGGAAACATATCGCGCCCTGAGGTGCCAATACAGCCCCCATGTTGCTTTGTTCCTCTTTGTTCGTTGTTGAGGCGCCTGCATCGCGGCGTCAAGATTTTCCGCTCCGCGACCTGTGATGTGGAGAGCATTGAATCTAATGGACGATTGGTATTAGTATTAGATATAGAATATCATGCGCTCGATTATTTAGTTCAACTTATTATTGATACTAATAGACACATGTGCGCAGTCGGGCGGCGGAGCTCCAGAGAGGAAGGCCATCCCTTGGCTACAAGAGCGACTACGGAGGCGAAGATATATGATGGAGCTTTGCGCGCCCTTGCTCGCCAGGGGCCGAAAAAGCTCGCAATGAGCGGTATCGCGGCGGAGGCGGGGGTGTCGGGTGGCACGCTCTACCGATACTTCAAAAACAAGGAAGACCTCCTCGAGTCGCTCGGCAATCATTTCGTCATGAGGTTGCGCGGGACCCTACAGGGGGCGATCGCCGAACAGCCCAATCCCGCCGATCGTCTGCCCTTGGTCGTGGATATCGTGCTGCGCTACTGGCAGGAGAACCCGGCAGCTGTCCAACTAGGACAACTCGAACCGGATTTCGTGATCGACTACATCAAGCAGGTGACACCCCAGTGGTCTGCCGCTATTCATGACGCCGTGGAGCCCGTCCTCGCCGATAGCCCGGCAGTCCAGCTCGGACTGGCAACACCGGATGAGATCGTGAACCTCATTGTTAGGATGGCTTTTTCGCATTACTTCCTGCCTGTCAACGACTACCGTGAACTGCGCGACCTACTGCTCGCACTTGGGAGTTCGGCTGGGCTGGATCCAAAGAATGGTCGGATTGGGTCCGGACGCAAGGCCGCAAGCTGATGGTTACGACTGTTTAGCACCGACAACATCGCGCACCACGCTGATTCCTTCGATCTCGGCCTCGACCACATCGCCTTCCTGGCGAATCGGCCGTCCCTGCATACCGATACCGTCGGCGGCCCCGGTGGACGCGATGTCACCCGCGTTCAAAGTGGCTCGCGCGGCGACGTAGTCGAAACACTCGTCGAGGTTCCTAACGACCTTTTGGTCCGATCATGTTGATGCTCTTCACCATTGACGCGCAAGGTAATCTCCACATCGATCTGACTCGATCCACCGAACTCATCCTGGTAGTGATCCACGGTCCCCTAAGTCGCTCCCGTGAGCCGCGCCTTGGTGGTGAACAAGTCCAATCCACCGACAGACGACGCTGCATCTCTGGCACTGACATCGTTGCCCGCGGTGTAACCGAGCACAGCATCTGTTGGGTTTGTTCGCCGGAACAGCCGTGACTCCGACGAGCTCAACCTCGAAATCAAGCTAATCGGTGATCGCCGGATTGGCCATCTCATCGCCGTGCCCGATGATCGCGACCCGGGGTCTAGGGAAGCCCACCATACTCGCCGGACACTCGGTGACGCCGAGCTTCTCCAGGTTGGTCCAGTAGTTCATGCCGACGCCGATGATCGTAGAAGTCGAATTGATGGCGGCAGAAGCCGCACGTCCGCGAGCAGTACCGACGGACCGGCAAATTCGAATGCGCTCGACCGGCTGCACGCAGACCCGGCAACAAGCGACCACCACGGCGAGATGTTCGCCGCGCTGCAGCGGCGTCGCCGCCCTCTGGTACGGCGACCCGCGGTGCGCACCAGTCCCCGGCATCGACGGCACGACCGCGGCTTGGGCCGGCCGGGTGTCACACTGGCACGACACCTCGAGCTCACCCCAAGGGTCCGCGCCACTGTCGCACCATCATGGTCAAGGCCGGGCGATGGTTAGCCGCCTAACATCGCGGGATCACGGATCCCGGGCCATGGACCCGCCAGACCTGCGCCCCTGGGTTGCGGCCGTGAACCGCATGAAGGTCGGCGACTATGTCACGCGCCGTGACCACATGCACGCCCGCGCAGGAACACCGACGTCCCCTCGCACCCAGGCCCACAACCTGATGGCGACCCGCACCTTCTTTCGCGACGGACAGGAGTGGGAGTAGATCTGCCGCCGCTTCGACCCGACCCGACCCGCGCGCTTCGCGGTACCCACGCAGCGCGGCCGCGCCGATGGACGCCAACCCCCGCGCCAACTTCGACATGCTCGCCGAAGGGGCTGTCTGCCTGCCCGACGCGCCCGTGCACAAGGACAGGCATCGTCTTCACCAAACCCGTCGATCCTCTTCTCGGACAGGCGATCGACGCATGGCGAGCACTGTCGCCTGGCGCAGCCGACCACGCTCAACCGCAAGACCGGCGAGCACGTCCACATGCTCTTCACCGTCCGCGCACACCGGTTGCGATGAATTTCATCCAACCGCACAACCGCACTGCTCGACCGGGTCGTCAACGTACCCACTCCCGCTGGACCCAAGCTATGGAGACGGTGGCAGGCGTGCCGAGCTCACGCGGGGGTTCCACAAGTGGACCTGGTTGTCACACCACAGTACGTCGGCAGCCTAAATAATAGGTTGCAAACAGTTTCCATCCTATGTAAGCTCAGTGACAGTGTAACCCGCATCACATAGACGCCCATGGTCCTTCGGGCACGGATGATAGGAAGGTGCGCCCGGTGGCAACGATGGCGCCTGACGAGAAGACAATGCGACTGTTAGAAAATGCGCGCGGCTCGATCCTAAAGGGTCGCCTCCCTGCGTCTCTCATCGCTAATGCAGCGCTTTACGAGCTTGAATTGAAGCGAGTATTTGGTAGGACCTGGCAGTTTCTCTGCCACGAAGACGAGATCCCCAATGCGGGTGACTATGTAGTGCGCTACATCGCTGATAACTCAATTATTGTCGCGCGGCAGCAGGATATGACGATTCGGGCGATGTCGAACTCGTGTCGGCACCGCGGCACGCTGCTTTGCCGAACCGAGTCTGGGAATGAGTCGGCGTTCCAGTGTCCGTACCACGGTTGGACCTATCGAAACAACGGTGATCTCATCGCGATACCTGCGCAGCAGGCAGTGTACGGTGCTGCGTTCGACAAGAGTCGGCTAGGGTTGCGCGCTCTGCCGATGCTGGACTCGTACGCGGGCCTTGTCTTCGGGTGTGTGTCGGATGAGGCGCCGGGACTGGATGAGTACCTCGGGGACATGCGCTGGTATCTCGACTTGATGATGAAGAAGAGCCCGGCCGGCCTTGAGGCGTGGGGTGCCCCGCAGCGTTGGGTGATTGACGCGAACTGGAAGACCGGCGCCGATAACTTTGTTGGGGACGGCTATCACACGGTCATGACGCACCGTTCGATGTGCGAGCTGGGGTTGTTACCGCCCGATAATGTGGCCGTTTCGCCGGCCCACGTCAGCCTATCGGGCGGGCACGGGGCGGGCGTTCTAGGCGCACCACCCGGCATACCCGCACCGCCGTACATGGGCTATCCCGAGGAAATCGTCTCCGGTCTCAGCGAGGGTTACGGCGATGACGTCCATGGCGAGATGCTGAAACGGACGATGTTCATTCATGGCAATGTGTTCCCGAACTTGTCCTTCTTGAACGCCTTCATCGCCAAGGACGGGCAGTCTATGCCGTTGCCCATTCTGACCTTGCGGCAATGGCGTCCCTTGGACGCAGCTCGTATGGAGGTGTGGTCGTGGTTCTTCGTGGAGCGCAACGCGCCCGAAGAGTTCAAGCAGCAGTCGTTTGAGACTTATGTTCGGACGTTCGGGGTCGGGGGTGTCTTCGAGCAGGATGACGCCGAGATATTCCAGGCTATTACCAAGGGAACACGCGGCGAGTTGGCTGGTGGTGTGGAGCTGAACCTGGAGATGGGACTGGACAATCTGGCTCCTGATCCAACGTGGCTGGGCCCGGGACGACCGTTGGCCAGTGGCTACGCCGAACAGAATCAGCGCGAGTACTGGAAGCAGTACTTCGACTATCTGGCCACACCGAGAAGGGATGAGAACGTATGACGACAACGGTGCCGCAGGATCCACCTCAGGCTGCGAGGGTTTCGCGCGACGTGCGCGAGGAAATCGAAGACTTCCTTTTCGACGAGGCCGATCTGTTGGATCGCGATGAGTTCGAAGAGTGGCTGGAATTGCTGGCACCGGATGTGCACTATTTCGCGCGCGTCCGTCAGACGCCTTCGCAGAGCAGGTGGCCCGGGGTTCTCTGAGCGCTCTATGCACCTGAGTGATAACTACACGAGTCTGAAGATGCGTATTCAGCGGCACCGAACGTCGTCGGATTGGGCTGAGGATCCTCCGTCGCGGATCCGGCACTACATCACCAATGTCAGGGTCAGGTCTGGTGAGGACGGCGATGAGTACCGTGTGACGTCGAATGCGTTGCTGGTGCGCACGCGCGCAGACGAGCCTAAGGTGGAGACAGTCGCTGCCGAGCGCCGAGACATTATTCGTCGCGACGAGACGGGTTTGAAACTGGTCCAGCGCGAGATCCTGCTGGATCACACCACGTTGCCCACGCACAACCTGTCATTCTGGATCTAAGGTGCCGGTGAGCTTGACATCATTACGGCGGCGCCTCCGCCGAAACTCCGGCCCACGAACGTTGTGGCCGAGCGAATTTGGGTCTGTCCTTAAGGTAGGCCGGTAGGTGCGCGCAGCTATTTATCACGGTCGCGAAGACGTGCGGATTGAAGAGCTTCCCGACCCGAGTCCACGTGCGGGCGAAGTGGTCATCGAGGTGGCCCGAGCGGGGATCTGCGGCACAGACCTGCATGAGTACATCGCCGGTCCGATGCATGCTGCGCCAGGGGTCGTCATTGGACACGAATATTCCGGGACGGTGGTCGGCGTCGGGTCCGGCGTGCGCGAGTTCACCGAAGGTGACCGAGTCTGCGGCGTCGGCGTTTTCGGCTGCGGTGAATGCGGCTTCTGCAAACAGGGCGCTGAAGCACTCTGCGGAACAGTCGGTTTCATCGGCTTCGCTGTCAACGGAGCACTTGCCCACTACGCGTCGTTGCCGACGAAGGCGTTATTTCGCATCCCGGATGAGATCAGTCTCGCCGAGGCTGCCGTCGTTGAACCGATCGCGTCGGCGTACCACGCTGTCCGCCGTAGCGGGTTGGCAGCGGGTGGGACCGTCTTCATCGCCGGCGCTGGCCCGATCGGCCTCGCCCTGGTGCAGTTCTGCCTTGCCCAAGGTGCGACTCAGGTCATCGTCAGTGAGGTTTCGGCGACGCGCCGCGTTGCCGCCCACCGGGTCGGGGCTACGCGCGTAATCGATCCTCTGGCGGAGGATGCAGTTGAGGTGGTTCGGACGTTGACGAACGGAAACGGCGTCGACATCTCCTTCGACGCTGCGGGCGTACAACCCGCGCTTGATGCGGCGTTGGGCGTTCTGCGCCCCCCGCGGTCGATTGATGGTCGTGGCGATTTGGGAGGCCCCGGCCGGTATCGACATCAATCGAAGCGTCATGCGCGAAAGCCAATATCGGCTTTTCATTCTGTTACGAAGCCCAACGCCAGGTTCCGGCGATTCTTGACTTACTAGCTACGGGGGCGATCAGCCTCGGTGAACTGATCACCGACGAAATCCCGTTGGATGCCGTGGTCAGTCAGGGTCTCGAGGAACTGCGCGTCAACCGCGATGCACACGTAAAGATTCTGATCGACCCATCGGCATAGCACGACCGGTATCGCGCCGTCGATTGTCACGCCGCCCCACCAAAGGAGTTAAGTGTCCGCGAATATGGAGAGTCTGTTCGACGGTCTGACAGTCCTCGAGCTGGGGCACGTGATCGCGGCGCCTTTCGCTGCCTCGCTGATCGGCGACTTCGGAGCACAGGTCATCAAGATCGAAGACCCCGGCTCAGGCGACATGTTGCGTAGGTCCGGTCCGAGGAAAGACGGAGTGCCCCTCTGGTGGAAGTCCGCGGCCCGGAACAAGTCAAGCGTCGCTATCGATCTGCGTCTCCCCGAGGGGCAAGCGCTCGTGCGCAAAATGGTCGAACGCGCAGACGTGGTGATCGAAAACTTCCGCCCGGGAACGCTTGAGCGCTGGGGACTGGGATGGGAGGAACTGCACGCATCGAACCGCGGCTGATCATGTTGCGGATTTCTGGGTACGGCCAGATCGGCCCGGAGAGCGCAAAGCCGGGATACGGACGGGTCGGCGAGGCCATGA